>NZ_VDFO01000044.1:0-23476 GCF_009600995.1 Companilactobacillus halodurans
TTAAGCGTATCAATCTTCAAATTTTTTGGCTCCGAGCAAGCTCGTCAGCCAAATAAAAAACAGCTAGACCAATTATGATCTAACTGCTTATGTAAACTGCCATCAACTTAATTTGACGAACAGCCGCTTTTTTGATATCAAAATTTATATTTAAATTTGTCCAACTTCAACGGAAGCTTCATTAGATAATTTCTTTTGAAGATACTTTTGCATTTCCTTATAAGAAATATTGAAGTTCATTTCAACTTGTTGTGGTCTCTTCGTATTAAAAATCACGGCAACTTTTGGCCTGCGTCCTTGAATCTCAATGGGAATCAAAGTTACATGAACCACTTGGGCATAATCGAGGACACCTGAATAAAAGCCGTTTAAGACGATTTTCTTTTCGCCAACGCCGCCGACTCCATTCATGATATTAAGCAACATAAACAACGCTACCATAACGATATATGATAATTGTCCAGTTGGTGCCACTAACAACCAAGCGCCAATAAAGGCTGCAAAGATCAGTGACGAAATTTTATAAATCGATCTTATTTCAATTTGTGACTGCCAATAAACATTGAAGACAGCCCCGATTAGAAAGATGATATCAACAATTAATAGTATTACACTCATTTAACTCTATCCCTTTTCTAGTCATTATAATTAAGTAGCTTGATTTTTTCAAAATTAATTCTTACCTATATTGTATCGTACTCACGTATGAAAAACAGGAAGCTGGTCCGAAAGTATTGCCAATTATTATATCAATTTTGACGTTTTGGAGAATTCACGCTTCCTAAATCTATTAGAATATTGATATGCGCTTACATTAGCCTGATTGATTGGTTTATAGAAGACAATTGTTAGGGAGACTTAATTATTTAGTTTATTTCCTTTAAAGTAAGGCTCTAACATGATATTATATGTTGAGTTAAAAAAGGGGGATATAAACTTGAGTGATAAAAAGGAAAAACACGAAGGTCTAATCCATTATGCTAATGGCCCTTCATTGGAAGAAATTAATGACACCGTAGAAGTTCCGACTGATGCTGGTTTCTTTAAAACATTATTAGCTTATAGTGGTCCAGGCGCTTTAGTTGCCGTGGGTTACATGGATCCAGGTAACTGGGTAACATCGATTGCTGGTGGTGCCCAATTTAAGTACAAACTATTATCCGTTATCTTAATTTCTAGTTTAATTGCGATGCTCTTACAATACATGGCAGCTAAACTAGGCATTGTGACAGGACGAGACTTAGCCCAGCTTACTAGAGATAGAACTAGTAAAGTCGGAGGTTTCATTCTTTGGATAATCACCGAATTAGCCATTATGGCAACTGATATTGCTGAAATTATTGGTTCCGCCATTGCTTTAAAATTACTATTTAACATCCCAGTCCTCTGGGGTGTCATCATCACCGCATTTGACGTATTGCTACTATTAGTCCTAATGAAATTAGGCTTTAGAAAAATCGAAGCAATCGTTGCTGCACTTATTATGGTTATCTTAGCTGTTTTCTTATATGAAGTTATTTTAGCCAAGCCAAACATGGGACAAATGGTCGTTGGTTTCGTACCAGATCCAGAAATCCTTCAAAACCAAAGCATGCTTTATATTTCATTAGGTATCGTTGGTGCAACGGTTATGCCTCACAATTTATACTTGCATTCTTCAATTTCACAAGCTAGAAAATATGATCGTAATGATCCAAAGAGCGTTCACCAAGCCGTTAGATTTTCTACTTGGGATTCAAATATTCAATTAACTTTAGCTTTTATCGTTAATACTTTGCTTCTCTTACTTGGTGCTGCACTATTCTTTGGTACTAAGAGTGATTTAGGTCGTTTCGTTGACCTCTTCAATGCTTTACAAGATCCTAAAGTCGCTGGTTCTGTTGCCAGTCCTGCGTTGAGTATTCTGTTTGCCGTTGCCCTACTAGCTTCTGGTCAAAACTCAACTATCACAGGTACGCTATCAGGACAAATCGTTATGGAAGGTTTCATCCACATGAAGATGAAGCTTTGGGCAAGACGTGTAATTACTCGTTTGATTTCCATCATCCCTGTTATTACCTTTGCCATCGTCTTCCACGGTAATGAAGCTAAAATCGAATCGCTACTAACATTCTCACAAGTATTCTTGAGTGTCGCCTTGCCATTCTCGATTTTCCCATTGATTAAGTTCTCAAGTAACAAAGAACTGATGGGTGAATTTGCCAATGGTAAAGTTACCGAATACGTAGGTTACTTTATTGCGATAGTTTTGACCATTTTAAATATTTGGTTGATTTACACAACTATTGTTCCAGGTGCTTAAATATTTATCATTTTACAGTCTATAATCAAATTACGATTATCAGGCTGTATTTTTTTGAAAAAGAAAGCTTTTCGTTAAGTTTTTCAAGACTAATTGTAAATAGATAACACTATCTGTTATTATTTATTCAACAAAACAAATAGAAAGTAAGGAATATTGATTGAATGCACTTGTAAATATGTACGGCCCGTTCTTTGACCTTAATAACTGGGCAACCGTGATTGAATCGGGGGAAGATTGGCTAGTTATTTTATCATTGGTGGTCATGGAATGTATTTTATCTGTAGATAATGCGGTTGTTTTAGCCGCTCAGACACAATCATTGCCAAATAAAGTGGAACAGGAGAAGTCCTTATTTTATGGCCTCTTCGGTGCCTATATCTTCAGATTCTTGGTTATCGGAATTGGGGTCTACCTGATTGATTTCTGGTTGATCAAAGTCTTCGGTGCTTTGTATCTCTTCTATCTTTTCATCAAACACTTCTTCTTAGATCGCAACAAGAAAGTTGAAGTCCCTAAGGAAAGAAAGAAGCCTGGCAATGCGCTAGAAAGACATTTGCACATTTCTAATTTCTGGCAAGTAGTTATTTCCATTGAATTGATGGATATTGTTTTCTCAATTGATTCAGTTCTAGCTTCATTGGCTGTTTCCAGTAACCCTGTCATCGTCTTGATCGGTGGTATGATTGGTATCTTAGCCATGAGAGGTATCGCTGAACTTATCATGGGCTTGATGAACAAGATTCCTGAATTAAACGGAATGGCTTACTTCTTGATTCTATTCATCTCAATTAAATTGTTCTTATCGATTCCGGCAATTGATATTGAAATCCCTAATCTCGTCTTCGTTGGCGTATTAGTGGCAGCAATTATCGTTACCTTGATAATTCACCAAATTAATAATAATAAAGCTCCTAAAAGCAAAAAAAAGTAATCTCTTAATTGGGATTACTTTTTTTGTTGCAGTTTCGAATGTTTCAAACCATATGTAAAGTAGACGATTACTCCGATAATTAGCCAAATAACGACGGTGATTTTTGATGATTTAGGCAACATCAACAAGAAATACAAACTCGCTAAACCAGCAAAAATTGGTAAAACTGGATAAAGTGGCATTTTGAAACCGTCATTTGGAATATCTTTTCTTCTTCTTAAAGGAATGATTCCAAAGGATATAAAGATAAAAGCCAAAAGCGTTCCGGCATTGATTAGTTCAGTCAATTGCGTTAATGGAACAAGCCCAGCAAAGAACGCTTGAACGACTGTAGCTACAATAATGGCGTTACGAGGGACGGAGTATTTCATATCGACCTCACCCATTTTTTGAGGTAACAAACCATCGCGGCCTAAAGCGTAAACTAGTCTGGAACCACCGAAGAATAACGTTAATAAAGCGGTAAAAATTCCGACTAAAGCGCCGATAGTAATCAACTTATTCCACATATTAAGGTGAATAGTTTTTAAAGCAAAGGCCGCTGGATCATCGACGTTTAGCTGTTTGTAATTGACTACTCCAGTTAAGACTAACGAAAATGCTACGTATAAAATAATCGCTATAACGACGGTCCCGATAATTCCTTTAGCAACATCTTTTTTTGGATTGATAGTTTCCGCTGAATTGGAAGCTAAGGCATCGAATCCGATAAAAGCAAAGAAAACTGTTGCTGCTGACGTCGAGAGTCCGCCTAAGCCAAAGGGTGAAGAATGAAATTCTTGGGGGTAAAAGGGAACATAGTTGCTCGACTTGATATAAAAGGCCCCAACAACGATAAATAAAACGATGATTGTAACTTTTACAACGACTGCAACATTTTCAACCTTCTTAGATAAGCTCGTTCCATGGGCGATGACAAAGGCAATAATCAAGACTATCAAGGTTGCCGATAAGTTGATGCCGCCACCTTCCATCGGCCCCGCTAAGAGAAATTTGGGCAGATGAATCCCAATCGCTCCTAGAATATTATTGTTGAAATATGAAGCAAAACCTACTGCTTGAGCTGATACGGACAAAAAATATTCCAAAATCAAAGCCCAGCCTAAAATCCAACCGACTGATTCGCCATAAATAACTGATCCAAACGAGTAAGCTGAACCGGCAACGGGCATGGCAGATGAAAATTCCGCATAAGCCATCCCCACAACTCCAGCTACAATTCCTGAAATCAAAAAGGCAATGGAAACTGCTGGTCCGGCGTGCTGAGCTGCTTCATGTCCTGGTAGGATAAAAATACCAGTTCCGATAATGGCACCGATTCCTAATGCCAATAAATCCCGAGCTGTCAGACTTTTGGTCAATCTGGCATCTGTTTTTAAATAGTTATCTACAGATTGCTTCTTAAAAATATCTCGCACGACAAGGCTTCCTCTCAAAATGGACTTACATTAAGTGAAAATTTAACTACTATTTTTCTAATAAAAAAAGAGATTTTCTAATAATAAAAAAATAGAGCTGGCAATCAATGATTGCTAACTCTATTTCCTATTCTGTAATTTTGAATGTTTTAGCCCATAAGTTAGATAAACGATGATTCCGATAACTAACCAAACTCCAACCGTAATCTTAGAGATGCTTGGCAGCATTAGTAAGAAATAAAGACTGGCTAAACCAGCAAAAATTGGTAGGACTGGATAAAATGGCATTTTGAAACCGTCGTTTGGAATGTCTTTACGTTTACGTAAGGGAATAATCCCAAATGAGATAAAAATAAATGCTAAAAGCGTTCCGGCATTGATCAATTCAGTCAATTGCGTCAATGGCACTAACCCAGCAAAAATTGCTTGAACGATTGTTGCGACAATAATAGCATTTTTAGGGACCGAAAACTTTTCATCGACTTCACCCATTTTTTCGGGCAACAATCCATCTCTCCCTAAGGCATAAACTAGCCGTGAGCCACCAAAGAACATGGTCAACAACGAGGTAAAAATACCCACTAATGCTCCAAGCGTAATCAGTTTATTCCAAGTATTCAGATGAACGACTTTCAACGCATAGGCAGCCGGATCGTCAACATTGAGTTGCTTATAATTAACGATTCCTGTCAAAACAAATGAGAAGCCTACGTACAAGATGACAGCGACGACGACGGTTCCTAAGACTCCTTTAACGACGTCTTTTTTTGGATTAACGGTCTCAGCTGAATTAGCTGCTAAGGCATCAAAACCGACGAAGGCAAAGAAGACGGTCGCTGTAGCTGTGGACAAGCCACCTAATCCAAAGGGCTTAGTTTGAAACTCTTTAGGATAAAATGGTACATAATTGCTGCTCTTGATATAAAAAGCACCGACAACGATGAACAAAATAATTATCGCTACCTTAACTAAAACAGCCACATTCTCAACTTTTTTGGAGAGACTGGCTCCATGAGAAATAATCACGGCAATCACTAACACAATTAAGGTGGCCGAAAGATTGATTCCACCACCTTCTAAGGGCCCGGCTGACAAGAATTTTGGCATTGTGACGCCAAAGGCCCCTAAAATATTGTTGTTAAAATATGAAGCAAATCCAACGGCCTCGGCAGAAACTGTCAAAAAATACTCCAGAATCAAGGCCCAACCAAGGACCCAGCCGACAACTTCGCCGTAGATAACTGCCCCAAAAGAATACGCTGAACCAGCGACTGGCATAGCTGAGGAAAACTCTGCATAGGCCATTCCTACTAGTCCCGAAACTAACGCCGCAATCAAAAAGGCAATGGCAACTGCTGGTCCGGCATGACGAGCTGCTTCATGTCCCGGTAAAATAAAAATACCAGTCCCAATTACAGCCCCAATCCCAAGTGCCAACAAATCACGTGCTCCTAAAGTTCGGGTTAGTCTTGAGTCAGCTTTTAGATAAGTATCGACTGACTCCTTTTTAAAGACATTTTTCATTAAAATCTCTCCTTAAAAATGCACAAAAAAGTTCTAAAGTACACTAAGTTTAAAGTTTACTACAATATTTTGCACAAAAAAAGTAATCTTCTAATATTGCTATCAAAGATTACTAGTTATAAATACCTATATAATTATTTATTTATTGCTTCCTGTTCGATACTTAGTGGGTGCGTACCCAGTGTATTTCTTAAACGTCTGACTGAAGTAGCTTAATCTCGTGAATCCTAATGCTTCAGAAATCTTTTGAACGCTTTTATCAGATTCCTTTAAAAGGAGCATCGCCTTTTGAATTTTACGTGCGTTGAGATAAACTGAAAAACTCAAACCAGTTTCTTTTTTGAATAATTTACTAAAATAATAGTCAGACAAATAAACCTTTCCTGAAACTTGGTCGAGCGTTAAATGTTTATTTAAATTATTATCAATATATGAAATCGCCGAAATAATTGAACTATTGGCAGTCGACATCCCTTTGATTTTTTGAAGTGCACAACCTTCACTTTCACTTAACTCGCTAATCGTTTCATTGACATTATAATGTCTAATAAGAAAATCATCGATTCCACGATCTTTAATTATTAATTTTGAAGCGCTTTCAATCAACTGACGCAAAAAAGCAGCATGTTTTTGTAAATGCTGCATCAAGCAAAGGTGTTCTGGACCCGTTTTAAATTTCACATCATGGGCTACGCAGACTTTCCCTACTCGTTGATTTATCGAAGCTATTCTTAAAGGCTCATCAGAATATTCGATATTATATTTAAATTTATTAATACTTAATTGAGATAAGTCAAATTGATCATTTATTTTTAGCAAGGTCTTTTTTTCTAATAAGTCGCCAAAAATATCCGTCTGCAAATGATCATCATTGCTCAAAACAAAAACGGCAATCTCATTTGTTTTAGCATAAGACTGCAATAGACGGATTAAAGTTTTATCATCACTAGATATTAGAGAACGTAGATCGAATTCTTCCATAACCATTAGCCAACCAATCTAAAATATTTAAATTTTTGAATTTAGATATTCCATCAGGACAACTGCATCATTGTGTTCCTCATCTTTGGCACTATATAAAATCAAAACATCTTGCTTTTTTAAAGCAGCAGTTATATCGTTTAAAAATTCTTCCGTATAAGGATTATCCTTAATTTCGGTCAAGTACTTTTCTTTAAACTCCGCATATTTATTTGGGTCATGACTAAACCACTTACGTAGTTCAGACGTTGGAGCAATTTGTTTTGCCCAAAGATCCAAATTGGCTCTTACTTTAGACATGCCTCGTGGCCAAAGACGATCTACTAAAACACGGTAGCCTGCTGGTAATTCTTTGTCATAGATACGCTTCAAAATCAATTTTGTCATTTCAAAACCTTCTTTATTCAATTTTAATTGTATCACACCAAATACCGTTATTTTTTACTTATTTTTTGAGGAATTTAGCACTCGACAATTAAGAGTGCTAAATTCTTGAACTTTCCATCTGAGGGGTCTTATAATCTATTTGTAATGAGGGAAAGGAAGTAAATAATATGGCAAATGATATTATGGATCGTAACAATTTGATGAGAAACTGGTTCAATAATGATTCTTGGATGAATGGTGTTCCATCCATATTTGACAACAATTTCCCAGAAGATTCAAATCTAAAGACTGATATTAAAGAAACAGATAAAGATTATGAAGTTCACGTCGATATGCCGGCTTTTGATAAGAAGAATATCGACATCAATTATGAAAACGATGTGCTCACTGTTAGTGGTCACCGTGATAGTTTCAATAATCATAACGACAAGAATGGCGATATGATTATGAGCGAACGTTCAAGTGGCCGTTTCATGAGACAATATCACCTCCCTGCAGTTGATCAAGAAAATATTCAAGCTTCATATGATAAGGGTGTCTTACAAATCACACTTCCAAAATTGGAAGATAAAAAAGATTCTGGACACCACGTTGATATCGATTAATTAATATCACGATAGATCCTATCAATTAAATATAGACTTACAAATATTCTAGAAAGCAGTATAAACATACTCAACTTTCCAAAGCTCCAATAGCCATGACGATTATTTTTAATTGTCATGGCTATTTATTTCTCTTAATTTTGGAAAGGCTTTTATTATTTCACAAAATCTTCACATTTTATAAATATATAATTCATAAAGATTAAGTAACATAGTATTTGTAGATGAGAGATATAAATAATCCCTTTTCTCATCCCCCCTATAACATATATATATTTAATCCCCTAATTAAAAAACACCTTTCCC
The DNA here is from genome assembly GCF_009600995.1 of Companilactobacillus halodurans. Taxonomy (NCBI): domain Bacteria; kingdom Bacillati; phylum Bacillota; class Bacilli; order Lactobacillales; family Lactobacillaceae; genus Companilactobacillus; species Companilactobacillus halodurans. The sequence continues at coordinate 8,458 of NZ_VDFO01000044.1, forward strand.
CGAGGTGTTTTTTTTTATGTGAATTTGAGCATCTGTCGGTAGTAGTTGAATTAAAAATAAGCTATACTAATAGTTGCAGAGTGGAATATCTCTACTCTGATGGGATGTGGCATTTTGCCACAAAAGGACAAAGAATTTATAAAATTTAAAGACTTATCAAACTGGGCTATCCAGGTTTCGTATAGTTAATAATTAAAAATAAAAATTTCATGATAAGCCGGAAATATAAACTGTTAAGAGTGCAAGCTCTTTTCGTATCCCCCCTATAACAATATTTAATCCCCTAAAAAAGGACATCCTTCCCCAAGGATGTCCTTTTTGCTTGCTAAATTCTTTGTAAAACTTCTTGAACCGAGCTTTTTTTCAGATATTTAATCAATTCTAAAATAAAATTTAACGAATAGAAACTATCGATTTGATAGCCAAACTTCTCAATTTCCCACCAATCATCAGCGGCTTGGATTTCAGATTGATCTTTCACAAACTGATAAGCTGTCAATTCATCAGTAATCAATTTAGATTTTGCCTTTGGATAATTTAGACAAACTCCTAATTTCGTAATGGAATAAGATTGAGCATTACCAATCAACTCAGGAATTACTTTCACGTCTGTTTCAATATTTTCTAGCATTGTATCTAAGATAAATGGTGGCATCCTTCTAGCACTTTGGCGACCAACAGGAATCAAAACATTGTCCCAGTCGTCATCACCTAAAAATTGTTCAAAGAAAACTTGAGTAACTGCATTTACCAGCGAGGAATTTCCCGTTATTTTTTGATGACCTCTTTTTTGGAGTTTTCGATCAAGCATATTTAAATATTTTGAAGTTGGTTCATCGCTTGATCGTATTTTTTCAACACTATTACTTTCATTAATAAGTTCATTGTTAATCTTTTGAATGGCATGTGGCGTATATTCTTGTGTCCAAGCAGCTACACTGGCATATAACTCATCAAGCTCTTCTTCAGTATTTTTGGAAAAAATCTCATAAAAACTCTCAAGATAACCATCCAAAACGCCTAAGGCAATCTCACGATATAAATCTTTTATTTCATCATCGTCAGCATCGATACCATCTACCTGTTTGACTCGATTCAGAGTTTGACTTTTATTCAAATTGGAAATTTTAACATTCAAACGCCAACGAATTTTAAATAAATCAAAATTCATAATGCCTTTTTTAAAATCTGCCTTCTCAAAAGCTTCAGGAATATTTTGACTAGATGGAACAATAATTTTTCTATCTGCTAAATCTTCCACCACCTGCATGGGAAAATTTCCATAAGTTAACCTAAATGGTCCAAAGTCATCGAAATTATTAATTGAGAATTCTTCTAAAAGTGCCGCTAATTCAATTTTTCCTTTTAAATTAATTTTCTCATATATTACGGGTCTGATTTCTTGATACATTTTTTCTAAATCATTTTGAAAATCAATTCGTTTAGCCTGACAATTAGGGCATTCACAAATCGTATTATAATTATATTCTGCAAAAATTTGATGACCACAACTAGGACAAATCTTTGTCCCATTTTGAAGACTGCTGCTTCTCGACGGCAAACGTTGCAACATTTTGGCTTTATCATACGGACATGAAACATCTGTCTTAAAATAAGGCAGCGCCAGTGATAAATCACGAGCTCGCATATTTAATTGATGATAATTAATCACTGAAGAAACAGTCTGTTCCTTATCATAGTAATCACTTAACAATTCAATCAATTTATCATGTGGATAATTTTGGAGGGGACTATCATTTAAATAAATGAATTTACCATCGTCGATAATTCGTTTCAAATCACGCATAAATTTTTCTCTCAATCTTTTATTATTGTTGTTGGCTTTGCTTTTCTAAAATACCGCGTTCAATAAAATCAGACGTTATCATTTTTTTAACGATTCCTTTTTCAAAGACAGACCAAAAGGCATATTCACCTATTTCTGTTAGATGGTGGTCCACTGTTGAAAAATCCATGAGTTTGCTATAATCAAGATTTTCTTGACCTACTACTGGCAATTCAATATTCATTCTTTGAAATTGTCGAATCAAGCCTGCAGCGACTTGGTCACTATTCGCAAAGACAATTTCTAAATTGGGGTCTGCTTTTATCAACTGCTTAGCAGCATCGGCTCCCTTTTCAAAATCTAGTACCCCTTTAAAAAAATGATCTTTATCGACCTCTTTTTTAAAGACCTTGCAATAAGCTGATTTTGTCAGCCTAGTCGTTGGACTAGATTCTTCATTTCTACTAGCCGTAACGCCGATATGCCGATAACCTAAATCCTTGATGATTTGAAAAGCATTAATATAGGAGGATTCACGATTAGTGAAGGCGCATGAAATGGGATAATCAAAAGTATCTTCGCAACAAGTAATGTTGCCATATTGGCGGTATTCCAAAATTTTCTCAAATGAAATGGAACGAGAAGTAAAAATCAAACCATCAAAAGCCCGATGCTTCAACATTTCTAAATAATTAATCTCATTTTTCTTATTATAATCTGACGGTAATAAAGTTACTTGGTAATTCTCCTTAAAAGCAACTTTAGTAATCGCGGAAACCAACTTTTGGAAATAAGGGATGCTTATATATGGTAAAACTACTCCAACTGTATGAGTTTTGCCAGTACTTAGTGCTCTAGCCACATCATTTGGATGATAGTCGACTTGTTCCATGGCTTTTAAAATTTCTTGTTTCGTTGTCTTTGAAACATATCCACGGTGATTGATCACGCGTGACACTGTTGAAACTGAATGACCAGAAAGTTTTGCAACATCTCGAATATTTGACATTTAACCACCCCTATTTGACAATTGTTAGCTTGCTACAAATAATATTATCAATAAATATTAATCTTCACACTTTCTTCATATTTTCAAAATAATTGGTTCACACTTCTTAAGTATAGTATTAGTTGTAGATGAGAGATAGAAATTCTCATCTCATCCCCCCTATAACATATATATTTAATCCCCTAAAAGTAAAAGAACACCTTCCCCGGGTGTTCTTTTTTTATGCTATTTTTCTGCTGAATGGATGGCTGCGGCTTTAAACATCAAGTCATCAACTTGAATATTTTTAAAGCCAACTTCTTGCATCATTTCAGCTAATTGTTTGATACTGACGAATTTATTAACTGAATCATCCAAATATTGATATTCCGGCTTACTTTTAGCAAAGACTTTACCCATTAATGGCATTATTTGATTAAAGTAAACTTGCCAACCTAATTTAACGACTGGCGTTTCAACTTTGAAAGCCTCTAGGCAGATCAATTGCCCACCTGGTCTTAAAACTCGATAAATCTCACTCAATACTTGTTTGGCATCAGGCACGTTGCGTAAGCCAAATCCTATCGTTATAACGCTGAATTGATTGTCAGGAAAAGGTAGATTCATTGCATCGCCACTTTGTAAAATAACATTGGTGACTTGATTTTTACCAACCTTTTGTTGCGCAATTTTCAACATTTCAGAGCTGAAATCAAGTCCGATAACTTTTGCATGGAGATACCTTTTAGCTAACATAATCGTCCAGTCAGCCGTTCCACAACAAAGATCTAAAATTTCGTTTGGACCATTAACAATCCTTTGCGTAGCCTTTTGACGCCATTTTTGATGAGTGCCAAGACTCATGATCGAATTCAATTTATCATATTGATTCGCAATTTTATTAAAAGTTTTTTGAACATCTTTTTCTGGAACTTTATTAGTTAGACTCACATGTCCACCTCTAATCGATGTTGTTCACACGTCCATAGTAGTTGATATATTTAGTGCCGCTCTTTGAAATGGTGTATTTTGAAACTCCACCGTTATCAGGTTGAATGATACGTGAAATATCATCTGCACCAGTGACAACTTTTAAGAATGAACGACTAACGAATCCGTGACACACGACCATAATCTTCTCGTCGCCCTTTTTTCCCATATCGTCCATAAAATCTTCAACACGTTTGTAGACGTCAGCATATTCTTCGCCATTTTTAGCGTACTTCGTATAGCTTGGCAATAAATAGTTATTCTCATCGAAGGCATCAGGATACTTATCAACCAAGTCTTCTTCTCTAATGCCATCCCATGAACCGTAATCAGCTTCATAAAGTCGTTTATCTTGTTGGACTTCATGTACGCCTTGATTCAAAATTTCAGCAGTTTGCATTGCTCGTTTCAATGGACTTGAATAAACCTCATCAAATTTATTAATATCAAGATGCTTTTTTAATTCTTCAATTTGCTTGATACCATTGGCATTCAATGGCATATCTGTCGACATTCCGTTGATACGATTTTCATAATTAGTATCAGTTTCTCCATGTCTGACAATATATAGTTCGACCATAAAATTTCTCCTCTGTGTTAGCGCTTTAAAATTACAACTCTAAGTATTTCATTGTTGACTTTAGTTTGCAACTCAATTATAGTTAAAGAAATCAAATAGTCCTTTAAATCTTGGTCCCGTGAGGCTAATAAGGAAACACGTTCAGTCTTTTATTTCGCATACACGGGATAGAGGGCTATTTTTTTGCAATAAAACGTGGGGAGATGTTCATTTTGGACACAAATAATAAGCAGTATCGCAATCCAGATGCAGTCTTAGATGTCTATGAAAAACCACCACTTAGCAGTTGGGCCTTCTTATCATTACAGCACTTATTCTCAATGTTTGGTGCCACAGTCCTCGTTCCGCTATTGGTTGGACTAGATCCAAGTATTGCACTTTTTAGTTCCGGTGTTGGAACTATCATTCATATTTTAATTACTCATCGTAAGATTCCAGCTTACATGAGTTCTAGTTTTTCATTCATTGTGCCGATGGTCTCTTTGATGAAAACAGTCGGTTATCCAGGTGTTGCTCAAGGTACTATTGCCGTTGGGTGCGTCTACTTAATCGTTTCACTTATCGTTGGTTTTATCGGTTCTGATTGGATCGACAAAGCTTTGCCACCCATCGTCGTAGGACCAATCGTTATCGTGATTGGGATGTCAGTTGCTGGTTCAGCTGCTGATAACGCCATGATGAATGGGTCGCATTATGACATCAAATACTTTGGTGTCGCCATGTTCACCCTCTTTTTAACAGTTCTTCTCAACATGTATCTAAGAGGATTCTGGAGTAATATTGCTATTTTACTAGGTATCATTGGCGGATACGTTTTAGCATTAGCCTTAGGTATCGTCGACTTCTCCAAAGTAGTCTCCACGCCTTGGTTCAAACTACCAGCTTTTGATACGATGTTTATCAATTACATGCCCAAGAAAATTTATTGGGGCGCCATCCTGAGCTTTGCGCCGATAGCCTTTGTCACAATGGCAGAGCACTTAGGCCACATCATGGTGCTTGATGAATTGACCAACCGTGATTTCTTTAAAGATCCCGGCCTCCATAAAACTTTAGCCGGTGATGGTACAGCCTCAATCGTAGCTGCCTTCTTAGGTGGTCCTCCTGTCACATCATACGGAGAAAATATCGGCGTTATGGCCGTCAATAAAATCTTCAGTGTTTACGTAGTCTTAGGAGCAGCCGTCTTCGCCGCTTTGTTTGGATTCGTCGGCAAATTAAGTGCCCTAATCCAAACCGTCCCCGGACCAGTAATCGGCGGAATCAGTTTTGTCTTATTCGGAGTAATCTCATCCAGTGGTTTGAGAATCCTAGTAGACAACAAAGTCGACTTCAACGAAAAACGCAACCTAATGATAGCCTCAGTTATCTTAGTAATAGGAATCGGAAACGCCTATCTACAAATAGGAAGCTTCCAATTCACAGGAGTCGGAGTTGCCACTGTAGTTGGAATTATTTTGAACCTAATTCTACCTAAACATGCTTTATCAGAGAATTGGGACGAAGATAAAGACGAATGGAAAAACAAGAGAGCGTAAGTGGGGCGGTCAGCTCCCGGAGCCTAAGACAATTTCACAGCTTGGCTGCGTAGCAGACGAGATGGGAAATAGCCTTAGGTGCAGGGAGTTGCCCCACTGGAGCTCGTTTCCACTATAAAACATAGAAGCGTTCAGTTCACCGAAACAAAAAAGGAGGAACAATCCTCTAATCAATAGAGACCATTCCTCCCATAAATTAATCATAAATAATTCAATCATCCAACCGAGCAGATAGAAATTCTATCTGCTTTTTTATATCCTCGCCATATTCAGTATCGCCAATAGTCTTCCTTTCAGAAGAATACTCAACAACATCCCTGTCCTCAGTAATATCAGCCATATACTTAATAACTTCCTCACGAGAAGTAAATGGCTTAAGCGTCTCCAACAACATCCCATAAGAATCAATCAACAAAGCATAATTCTTCACATCAGCACCAACTTTTGACTCCGACATTCCGTTGACCATGATAAATTTTTGATTGGCCCGAACTGGCGGCACCTCTTTTGCAGGCGTATGTCCATTAATAATATGACCACGCCGACCTAAGCCGAACTCCTTTAATACTTTGTCTACGAACCATTCTTCATGACTTAATTTGAAAAATGGATTGTGATGTTCTTGCTGTAATTTGTCATCACTAATAAAGTAACGTTCAAAAGTTCTCATCTTGTCTTTAGCGAATAATGGAGAATTAGCGCCCTCCCAAAGATACCAGATCACGTCCGAATTCCAGCAATCGCCTGTTGTTGGATGTCTCAGTCCATCTTTCAAAATGAATTCAAAGTAATCACTCAATTCTTTACCAGAATATCTTTGGCCATCCAAAGTCATCTCTACAAAATTACCCTGATTATCAACTGGTATGCAGCCATGAAATAAAAGATTGTCGTTATGCTTGGCATACATCGAACCATTATTGGCCATAAAACGCATATCTTGATTTAATTTCTTTGATTGCGTGAACTGATTGATCAAATCTATCAAAACAACTCGTTCACTATTAGTGATTTGATAAGGCTTAGCTGGATTAACGGTTTGGAAACAACCATTTTCAATTGAATAACTCTTCCCATCTATCGTAACCTTCTTACGATCTGAACTCAGTTTATCTAAAAACAACCGATCATCCATTTTAAATTCTGGACGACGCTTGATGGCTTGACCTTCTAGCTTAAATTGCATGATAGCTGCCGCCTGCTGAACACAGTTATCAATATTTCTTTCATCGTCTGATTCACCATCAACGACCACTTTGGGTTCAAAGTTTGGCAGTGAAATATAACGATTGAGCGCATATCTAATCAATGAAGTTAAATCAATGCCATAAACGTTTTCTAGCAATCCCAAGTTATGGTAGCGCGCACTGATGCGAATCAAATTAAGCATGCATAATTTCGAACCGGCGACGCTTCCCATCCACAAGACATCATGATTGCCCCACTCGAAGTCAAAGTTTTGCCAACTATTACCTAACTGCTTAATTATCAAATCTGGATGAGGTCCAAAATCATAGACGTCCCCTAGAATATGAATCCGTTCAATAGCTAATTTTTGGATGGCGTGACAGATGACTAAGATAAAATCGTTAGAAACATTTAACTTAATCAAGCCCTTAACGATTTCTTGATAATACTGACGTTTATCCTCAGCATTCAAGTCATTAAAAATTAATTCTTTAACTAAATCCTTAAATTTTTTATCTAACGCTTCATTAATAATGTGCTCGGGATGTTTGTTAGAAACATACCTTAAGATTTGAATCAATTCGTTGATGGTACCAAAGTACCATTGTTCTTTATCATTATCTTCATTAAACTCAGCAATCACTTTTTTGAGAATTTCTTCAGGATAATAAATCAAAGAAACTAATTTTTTCTGATTAATTGTGGTCAATTGGCCATTAAAAAGTTCACTTACTTTACGACTAATATTTCCAGCACCACTACGAATGATATTTGAATACTTTTCATCATGTCCATGAATGTCACTAACATGGGCTTCGGTCCCCTTAGGCAATTTTAAAATTGCTGATAAATTTATTATTTCAGATTTAATTTCATCGTCATTTGTGAATTCTTTATCCATTTCCATCATTGTGTGATACACCTTCCCCCAAATACGTTAAAGTCCTTAACTGACAGCGTATACAAATAAACAATACCAAATACCAAGTTTATTTCCAAGTATCCCAATAATATTTGCGTTAAAATTATAATTATGGAGGGTTAGAATATGAATTTAAAATTGGATTCTACAGTAACTTTGAATAATGGCGTTGACATGCCTCAATTAGGAATGGGTGTTTGGAAAGTTAACAATTCCGGTGCATCCCAAGCTGTTCAATGGGCATTGAAACACGGATATAAAGCTATTGATACTGCTAAACAATACGGTAATGAAACTGGTGTCGGTGAAGGATTACAAAAAGGTTTTGCAGATAATGGTCTCAAACGTGAAGATATCTTTCTAACAACAAAAATCTTTAATGGCGACCAAGGCTATCAATCAGTTCTCGACAACTTCGAAGGCCAACTAAAGAGATTGCAAACAGACTATGTAGATCTACTCTTGATTCACTGGCCAGTTGATGGCACATACATGGACACATGGCGCGCTCTTGAAAAGATTTATAAAGAAGGAAAAGCACGTGCAATTGGTGTTTCTAACTTCAATATTGAAAGATTAAAGGATATCCTCAAGCACGGTTCAGTTAAACCAGCTGTTAACCAAATGGAATTCCATCCACTTTGCCAAGAAGTTGATATCAAGAACTTCTGTGATGAAAATGATATCTATCTTGAAGCATGGTCTCCACTTGGTGGCGGTTCTGTTCTTGGCGACAGTCGTTTGAAGAAGATTGCTGACAAATATAACAAGTCAGTCGCTCAAGTTATCCTACGTTGGGATCTTCAAAATGGTATCATCACAATTCCTAAGTCAGTTCACGAAGAAAGAATCGTTCAAAATTCCGATGTCTACGACTTTGAATTAAGTGACGCCGACATGAAAGAAATCAACGGTTTTGATACAGATAAGAGAAGCCTTTGGTATGGTGACTTCTTCTGGAGCGGTAATCCTGATGGTTACAAAGATGAAGTTGAAGACTGGGACGATTAATTTTACATATAAATAATTTTTTAGAACGTTAAAAGGCAGAACAATCAAAATTGATTGCTCTGCCTTTTTTATTTCGCCATTGATTCTGCTTGAACTATTGAACCATCATTGAAATTCAAAGTTTCATTTTCCTTATTAATCAATAATCCGGATAAATTATAGTGTTCGACAAAGGATATGAAATCCGAAGCCTCGCTAAAAGTGGCAACTAGAGCCCAAACTCCAGCTTCAACGGTATTATTTCCTACGATGATAGCTTGCTTGATATCACTTTTTTGCTTGTGTAGATTGCTATCAAAATCATTTTTTTGCTGCGATATAACGCCGTTTTGTAGATAATAGGTTGAAATAACCTCGCCACTATCTAAATCATGGACATCAATTGACCAATTGAAGTCACTTTCTTGTTTAGTAGCGACCTTAACTTGTTCGTCATTACTTAACCAGACGCCAAAAATTTCTGGATTCTTTAGCAACGGTACCAACTCATCTTTGAAAACTTTGCCTAAAGCCCAAGTCTCGACAATTTTTCCAGGTTCATACTTACCTGCAAAGTATGGTGAAAAAAGTCCATTGGTCATTTGCTCAGCCAATGTAGCGGTGTTATAAACCATCTGAAAATCCTTTGATGACTGTAATAGTCGACGGTCGCCACGTTGAAACCTAGAAACTAACGAATCATACGAGAATTGGGAAAATTCATGATCGATATCCTGCAGCTTTTGATTCACCCTCTGCGTTGCTACCTTTAACTGTTCAGTAACAATAATGTCTGGATTAGTTGTAGCGATTTTTAATTCAAATTTCATATTCATTTGTTTAATTACTTTTTTAAGAAAAACATATTTTTTAATTTGCATAATGTACCTCATTGAATTCATATCAAATAATCATTTTTGATTATATAAATAACTATAATGGTGATATTTGAAGTATTTATGACCAAATTTAGAAAAAATGATGCACAAAAAAATGAGATTATGAACTAATCTCATTTCTTCATTGCTATTTTATCCGAAAATCCATCTCGGAAATTTATTAAACCACTGTCTTTATCAACAATCATGCCCGTCAAACTGTATTTAGCAATAAAGCTAGGGAACTTATTCGTTCCGGCTGAAATGCCAGCTGACGACCAAATATTGGCATCTAGAGCATTGTTGCTAACAATCGTAACTTGCTCAATCTTACTTTTTTCATTTCGCAAACTCTTCATCTCGTTAGAAGTTGAAACAGCCCCATTTTGTAAAAAATATGTAGCCAAGAGATTATTCAGGTTTCTTGGATCCTTGATTGCTACTCGCCAGCGAAAATCAATATTAGGGCGACTAGCTAGACGAACTTCCTCGCCACATCTAAGTGACACGCCATCAATACCATCAACGCTTAATAATGGTAAAAGATATTGATTGAACAGTTTGTCGATTGTCCAACCATTCAATAAGCCAATCGGATCATATTTCCCATTATAATAGGAACTAAAATAATGCTGGGTCATTTGTTCAGCCATAATCGTTTGTTCATAGACCTCTTTGAAGGGGTCCGAAACAATCAATGCTGTTTCATCGCCATTTTGGAATTTATATAGAAATGAATTTTTATTTTCAATTGAAAATACCTCATCGTATTCTTCAAGTTTCTTTGTGATTTGAGCGGTCGTTTCATCAATCAACTTTTGATCAATCGATGACTTTGGAGTAGCTAGCTTTACCTCTAGTGGCAAGTTAAACTTATTGATTACTGTGGTGATATATTTATATTCAATCATTTCATTCACTCCTTCGTCGAAAAAAAATACGTACGCTTATCTTATTTATTGATAAGTATACGTACCAAATGTGATGAAAATATGACCAAACTTTGTGAATGAATTGAAGCTTATTTAGCGGTCTTTTTAGAAGAATTTAACAATAAATTAAGAATAATTGCTGAAAAACTACCCACTACTAAACCATTATTTAAAATTGTTTGAACTGTTGAAGGCAAGAAATGCAACAGAGTTGGCTCAACAGTAACACCAAGGCCCAAACTGATTGAAACAGCCATAATCATAATATTATTATTACTCATTTCAACTTTTGACAACATTTTAATACCTTCGATACCGACAGTACCAAACATAATCAACATGGCTCCGCCTAAAACAGCTGATGGAATCAATTCAGCGACGGCACCAACCTTAGGAATCAATCCCAAAATAATCAATAAGAAAGCTGAGAAATAGACTGGCTTATTCTTTTTGATACCAGACAATTGGACAACCGCAACATTTTGAGAAAAGGTTGAATATGGGAAAGTATTAAAGATACCACCCAAGATAGCAGCTAGACCTTCTGAGGCATAGCCACGTTGCAAGTCATTTTCTGACAAGTCACGCTTAGTCAATTCAGCTAAGGCGTAATAAACACCAGTAGACTCAATCATACAAGTCAATGATGCCAGTAGCATAATCAAGATTGAAGACCATTCAAATTTAGGAGTTGCAAAATAAAATGGTTGTGGAATCTGGAACCAGTGAGCTTGTCCTACACTTTCAAAGCCAATTTGTCCCATGCCGATACCCAATAAGTATCCGGCAACAATCCCGATTAGAACCGCAATTTGTTTAATAAAGCCGCGACCAAAAATACTGACCAAGACAATTATTAACGCAGTTGAAAATCCTAAAATCAAATTAGAATAACTACCAAAACTTTTGGCAGCAGCATCCCCACCACCAATATTAGTAAAAGCAGTCGGAATTAAAGTAAAACCAATCAAAGTAATTAATGAACCAGTAACGACTGGAGGAAAAAATCTTTTTAATTTAGCAAATACTTTTGAAATCAACATGATGAAGATACCCGCAATGATGATGGCACCATACATATAAGCTATCCCAAAGTGATGACCAATATTTTGTAACGGCGTTACGTACTCGACAGCTGAGCCAAGTACAACTGGTAAGCCGATTCCAGTTAATGGTGTGCGTTTTATTTGAAGCAACGTTGCCACACCACACATAAATATGTCAACTGAGATTAGGTAAGTCATTTCCTTGGCATTAAACCCTAGAGAAGCACCAATCAAAATTGGAATTAAAATATCCCCTGAGTACATGGCCAATAAATGTTGAAAACCTAATAGCAAATTCTTTAAAAAAGAATCGCTTTGATTTTTTGTATCAAGATCCATTATTGTCCTCCCATATTTAGAAAATTATAGCATTATTTATAAAAGATATTAAAGAACAAGTTTGGATAACTAAGCAGATTAGATATGATAGAATGGAATCAATATAGATAGGAGGAGTTCTTAAAATGAATAAGAATCATTTGGATGACGCTTGTACAACTATTTTAGTTGGTAAAAACGCCAGTTTAGATGGATCAACAATGATTGCTAGAAACGACGATACATTTTTTGCCGTTGCTCCACATAGCTTCGTTTTGAATCCAGCCGTTACCGGTAAAAAAGGCCGTAAAGTTAAGTCATGGCTTAACGGTTTTGAATCAGAAGTTCCAGAAAATGGCTACAAATGGCCTGCAGTTCCTAACGTGGACTACAAGAAATTTGGTTACTATGATGAAAGTGGTATTAATGGTAAGAACGTTGCCATGTCTGCCACAGAAAGTACTTACGGTAACGAACGTGCTTTAGCCTTTGATCCATTAATTAAAGATGGTATGGACGAAGACGTTATCGTACGTATGGTTCTTCCTTATGTCGACTCAGCTAAGGGTGCTGTTAAACGCACTGGCGACCTTATCAAAAAATTTGGCTCACCTGCTGGAAACTCATTACTATTCAGTGATAAAGACGACGTTTGGTACATGGAAATCGTTACTGGACACCACTGGGTAGCTCAAAGAATTCCTGATGACAGTTACGCTGTTTGTGCTAACCGTGTCTCAATTCAACAAGTTGATTTCAACGATAAATCACAATTCATGTGGTCTGATGGTATTCAAGAATTTGTTGAGAAGAACCACTTGAACACTGATAAAACTGGTTTTAACTTCAGACACATTTTTGGTACAGATAACTTGAAAGACCGTCACTATAACACTCCACGTGTTTGGTTCGGTCAAAAGTATTTCAATCCCGAAATCAAACAAGACCCAGAAGACGGTGAACTACCATTCATCATGAAGACTGAACACAAGATTTCAGTTGATGACATCGAATATGTTTTGGGTTCACACTATAATGAAACTCCATTTGATCCATACAGTCCTTACGCTTCAGATGATGACAAGCACCGTTACCGTCCAATCGGTTTGAACAGAACTCAAAACTCGCACGTTCTTCAAATCAGAAACGATGTTCCCGAAGAATACGCTGCTATCATGTGGTTATGTATCGGTTTCCCAACATTTACACCTTACATTCCATTCTATACAAATATGAATGAAACAGATCCTTCATATAATGATGCTTCTCTCAAATTTGATTTCAAAGATGCTTACTGGATGTACAATGCCCTTTCAGTTCTAGTTGAATCAAATTACAGTGAATTCATTCAAGATGATATCGACTATTTAACAGATATTCGTCAAGAATTACGTGCTTTCGTTGCTGAAACAGATAAGTTAGCTGCTGACTATTCAGGTGATGAATTAGTTGAATTCTTAACTGATCGTAACCAAAAGATCGTTAAGAAAATGCGTGATAAGACAACTGATTTCTTTGGTGAACTTTATACTAAGGGTATCAATTTATCAAAACTTACATTTAATATGGATGAAAACTTATAATATTGCATTAAAGCCGAATGAAAATTCGGCTTTTTTTATTTATAAAAAATTAAATATGGTATATACCATCGGGTAAAAACCCTTTGTTCACAATACTTTTGTGCCATACCTTTTTATGCCAAACGTCATGATATAAAAAAATAATAGTCAAAAGCGAATGTTCACAGGTATAATAAGCCTATTAGTTTTTTTAGGAGGATTTTTCATGGACGAGAGTAAAAAACTAACCAAGCAAACTCTTAGCAAAGGGTTCTGGTTAGCATTTTGTGCGTCTGCTCTTTGGGGTATTTCAGGTACTGTTTTACAAATTGTCGCTAAGAACCTGAACATCCCTGCGATGTGGTTTATTGCCACTCGGACGACAGTTGCTGGTATCATTTTGTTGGTCGTCGGTTTGATTGTTTTACCTAGCAAAGATTTCTTTGCTGTTTTCAAAAATTGGAAAGATTTATTAACGTTAGTCGCATTTGCTATTTTTGGTTTACTAGCTAACATGTTTACTTTCTTCCATGCCATTAAAACAGGTAACTCTTCTACCGCTACTATTTTGCAGTATTTATCACCGCTATTTATCATGGTCGGTGCAATTCTTTTTACAAAGAAGAAGACTTCACGAGTTGATGTCATTTCATTTATTTTAGCTTTAGTCGGAGTGGTTTTGATGATTACCCGTGGCGACATCGGTCACTTATCTATCCCACTCGTTTCAGTTCTTTGGGGTGTTGGTAGTGGTATCACAGCTGCCTTGTACGTCGTAATCCCACAATCATTGATTGCTAAATATCATGGTATCTTAATTACCGGTTGGGGAATGCTGATTGCTGGTATTATTTCTAATTTCTTTAGTCCCATTTGGGTCAATCCACCAAAAATGGATACAACTAGTGTCTTAGGAATTGGAACTGTAATTCTTTTGGGTACTGTTTCGGCCTTCTTATTGATGGTTCTAAGTACTAAATATACTACTGCCGCAATCATCAGTATCACTGATGCGGTCCAACCATTTACAACTTTAGTTTTGAGCATTATTTTCTTGCACTACGTAGTAAATTTTGCTGAAATCATTGGTGCTATAATCGTTGTTCTAGCAATTTATGTCTTAAATCGCTATGATACAGAATAATATATTTTAAAAAAGGGCTGCCAAGTCGAATAAATGGCTCTTTGTCAAATCGTATTGATGAATGATTTTTGAGCTTATTAAGTACCCTCATTGAGGGTACTTTTTTTATGCGCAAATCAATCTTATTCTCTTAATAAAATGGTCAAGATTTCTAAAT
>NZ_VDFO01000045.1:0-23165 GCF_009600995.1 Companilactobacillus halodurans
GGTACAACCGTAAAAGAATTCACAGTGCTTTAAGCTATATGACCCCTAAGCAATTCGAAGAAACCAACGGCTTCAGTTTGTTAAATTAAGAATAGAGTTCGTGTCCGAGGATTTGACTTAAGTCCACATCGTTAGATGGTTCAATACTTAATGTCTTGAACACAAATGATAGTAAGGCTAATGACTTAACCATTCATAAGCACAACATAGATGTGAATGATTACGTTCAGATTATATATGAGATGTTATTACGTAAGATTAAAGCAGAGAAGACTTTCAATAACGTTTGGTTAATCATGACTAAGCCTGATGAAAGGTTGACTACATTACTATCATCTAATGATGTTGATTGGTTGATGTTAGATACTTCAAAGGAAGAGTGCATCAGTAGACTACACAGACTACATAGAGATACAACTGATTCATATAAGATCATGAATGATGTTGATAGATTGATTGATGAATTAGATTTAGAAATTAAAAAAGTAAAAACAAATTAAATAAAATTATTTTCTTTTCATTTAATGAATTGAATTTAGTTTTATTTTTTTCTTTTTGATTTTTTATTATTGTTTGCGCACACAAAAATATCTATGAGGCTTGAGATTCTAACCAGATGGGTGAGGATATTTTCCAGACCTACCCCCTCAAAGTCAACGGGGGCGTACATTCCCACTGCTTCTTGAACGCACGTCCTCTTTTTTGCGCACGAAATTCTATTAATTAAATTTTTGAACCGGCCGATTTAGACCATAAATATCATTGGAAAGAAGATGTAATTCGATATAAAGATTGGAGGTGGTGATATGGCGGGAAAAGGTCGTCCTTATAAGGTTTTAGAGCAATCAACAGCTAACTTAACTAAGCAACAACAAGAGGCAAAATTCAACGCAGAAATACTTGCAAGTGATGGATACAAGATACTCCAAAATTCGCCCCCTAATCGCCTATCTGGCGTGGCTAAAGCGGAGTGGAAACGAATTGTACCAGACCTTAAAAACTTACCTGTAAGAGCAGTTGATAGGGCAATGGTCGAACAATATTGCTTCTGGTATTCACAATTTGCAGATTTAAGTAAACGTCTTGAAACTGTGGATGATATTGACGATAGAATGAAGATTTTAGGAACTTTAGATAAAGTTTCAAAAAATATTCGTTCAGCAGCAAGTGAAATTGGATTAACAGTTGATTCACGTATGCGCATGAATGTTCCTAAAAAAGAAGACAAGCCAAAAACACTTGCTGATAAATTAGGATTTTAAGGAGGTGGTAGCATACAAAATTATATTAATAAGGTTCTAAGTGGAGAGTATGTCACTTGTAAGGCCACTTTAAATGCAGTAAAACGCCACCAAAAAGACTTAGAGCGTGCTAATGATGGCACATCCCCATATGAATTTGACCAGGAATTAGCCAATAGAGCTGTTAAGTTCATTGAAATGCTACCTGATCCTAAAGGTGGTACACATAAACTTGCTGGATTTCAAAAATTCATTATTGAAAACATTTACGGCTGGGTAGAAAAGAAAGACCACGGTAGACGTAGATTCCACAAAGTATTTGTTTCTATGGCACGTAAGCAAGGTAAAACATTACTCATATCTGGCATTATTTTATATGAATTCTTGTTTGCTAAAGATCCCGCACGTTCAAGACAAATCTTTTGTACGGCTAACGATAAGGAACAAGCAAAAATTGCATTTGAGATGGCTCGTAAACAGCTGGACCAATTACGTGCAAAGTTTCCAGATATTAAAAAGTCCACTAAGAAAATTCGTGAGCTATTGATTAATTTAGATGACGATTCATACGTCCGCCCACTCTCTCGTGATACTGGTGCTATCGATGGATTTGAACCGTATTTAGGAGTGCTTGATGAGTATGGAGCTTCTAAGACTAATGAAATGATGGAACTATTAGTTTCTGGTCAAGGTCAACTGCATAATCCGTTAATCGTAATTATTTCTACAGCTAACTTTAATATGAATGCTCCTATGTACACCGTTGAATATCCACGAGCCAAGAAGATTCTTTCGGGCGAGATTACCGATGACCAATACTTTGCATTTATTGCAGAGCAAGAATCAATTGAAGAAATTGAAGACCCTAAAAATTGGACAAAGAGTAATCCGCTTCTTGTCATCCCCGAAGTTAAGAAAGATTATGCACCATATTTAAAGAAACGATGGGATGTTGCCAAACAAACTGGTGAGAAAAACGAAGTCTTGGTTAAAAACTTCAATATGTGGCGTCAAGCAGAAGAAAATTCTTATTTGGATATTGAAAAATGGGAGGAAACAATGGTTGAAACTAAGCCAGACATCCATGGCAAGCCTGTTTGGATAGGTGTGGATGTTGGTAAAGTGTCTGATTTATTCGCTATCAGTTGGTTAGTTCCGATTGAAGGTAAATGGTATGCGGATTCCTATTCTTTTGTAGGAACTAAATATGGGCTAGATGCAAAAATAAAAAAAGACCGTATGAATTATCGTGATTTGGCCGAAAAAGGTCAATGTGAAATAACCAAACTTGAATCAGGTGTTATCGATAACGAACGTGTGTTTGATTGGCTTGAATCCTTCATCGAACAAAATGATTTAGATGTTAAAGGAATTATGTACGATCCATATCAATATGGACAGCTTTTAACACTAATTGAAAAGCGACACCCAGAATGGGATCAGGTTCAGGTTAGACAAGGAACCATGACTCTCTCTGCTCCTACTAAGGAATTTAGGGATGGCGTAATAAATGGAAACATTATTCATTCTGACAGCTTTATTTTAAAAACAGCCGTTACAAATGCTGTGTTAATGACCGACAACAACGGTGTCCGAATCAATAAAAATAAGTATTCTAACAAAATTGATCCCGTTGATGCTTTACTTGACGCTTACGCAATTTGTTTCACCGAAAACATAGATAATTACTTAAATGATGATTATGTAATGAGTGATGAATTTGGCTTTTAGGAGATGAAAATGAGTAAATTATTTAAATGGATAGCCTTGAACTTGCCACAGATCGTTTTGATTTGTGGTTTTTTTATGATCTCGATTGGTTCGTATTTCATTAGTTTACCGATTGGACTGATTGTAAGCGGAGTTTCGATGATTATCCTATCAATCTTGATGATTAAATCTGAATAGAAAGGAGGTGAATAGATGAGTTTTTTTAGAAGTTTAAATGATTCTAGCGATGATTGGGCTATGGACTATTTGAATAACGGTATTTTGCCAAGCAATCGAAATTTTATGGGAATCGGTGCTTTGAATAATTCAGATGTATTGACTGCTGTTTCGATTGTGGCTGGTGATGTTGCAAGATTTCCTATCCTACAAATTAAAGATAGTGATGACTCAATTGCGGATGAGAATACTGTTACCTACCTATTAAATAAGAAGTCTAATGATTATAGTTCCGCATATTCCTGGAAGTTTGCAATGATGGTTAATGCAATTTTGACTGGTAATTCGTACACGCGCATTATTCGTGACCCTACGACATACGGTAAGAATGCTGGTAAAGCAATAGAATTGGAATTTTTCCCACCCTCACAAGTGGCAATTAATTATCGAGATAGACCAGGTGTAAAACGTGAATATTACTATACTTTCTATCCAGAAGATGACAGAAGTCCATTTGATTTAGAACCAGAAGATGTTATCCACTTCAAATTCTTTAGTTCCGATGGGATTGTTGGTAGGTCGCCACTTTTATCACTTGTAGACGAAATGAATTTACAAAAGTCTGGCGTTGATACGTTAGGACGATTCTTTAAGTCGGGTCTTAAAGGCTCGATTTTGAAAGTTAATGGAGCCAAGCTCAGCAAGGAAGCACGTAGAAAGATTAGAGCTGATTTTGAATATGCTCAAGAAGGCGATTCAAATGGTCCCATCATTACTGATTCGACAATGGAATATCAGCCATTAGAAGTAGATACAAGCGTTCTGAATTTAATTAATTCAAACAATTGGTCTGCATCACAGATTGCTAAAGCAATGAGAATACCAGCCTATAAATTGGCAATTAATTCTCCTAACCAATCCGTGAATCAGTTAGCGGCCGGATATATCAGTAATGACCTGCCGTTTTACTTTAAGCCAATCGTTAGTGAATTTGAAATGAAATTGCTGACTGATAAAGAACGTCACAATTACCATTTCGACTTTGATACTCGTAAACAAACGGCAAGACCAGTAACTGAACTAGTAGCGCTGGTCGAAAATAGCATCTTAACGCCTAATGAAGTTAGAGCCGAATTAGGTAAGAAAGCTGATGATAAGACTTCTGAAATGAATGAATATCAATCAACACTGAATACAGTTTCTTTGAACTTGAAAGATGAATATCAAAAAAGTAATAAGGTTCAACCGAAAGGAGGTGATGTTAATGGAGCTAAGAACAACACAAACCAAAGTGGAAGTCAGAAGTGACGAAGAAAATTCACGAACGGTTGAAGGCTATGCGCTTAAATTTAATACACGTTCACAACCTTTAGCTGACAACTATTTTATCGAAACACTAGATAAACGATGCCTTGATAATACTGATATGAGTAATGTGGTAGCCACTTTTAACCACGATCAATCTAAATTGTTAGGCCGTTCGGGTGTCAATTTAATTTTGACCAAGGACGATACCGGACTGAGATTCAAAATTGATTTGCCAAACACTACAACTGCAAACGATGTGCTAGAAGAAGTCAGAATGGGAATCCTATCTCAATGTTCTTTTGCGTTCTCGTTGCCAGACGATGGTAATGGAAGCGAATGGCGTGAGTCAGACATTGATGGTGTGGAGTATGAAAGAACAATTCGCTCAATCGATAAATTATATGATGTTTCGATTGTTACCACACCAGCCTACGCAGATACAAACGTGTCCGTAGGCAAGCGGTCAATGGAAGTAGTCAACAAGCTAAAAGAAGAACCGTTAATTAAAGCCAGAGAGCTTAAACGACAAGAAGCTTTACGAAAATTAAATATGAATTATTTGAAATAGGTTATTGATTAAGTTCAGTAGCCTTTTTTAATACAAAAAATAAGGAGATTAGTTAATGCTAACAGAAATTATTAAAGAATTACGCAAGAAAATTGCGGATCAAGAAGAAACAAGAAGTAAGAAAGCAGAAGAAACTCGCTCAATTCTTGAAAATAAGGAATCTACAGACGAAGAAATTGCTTCCGCTAATAAGGCTGCAAGCGAAGTTCGTAAAATGGACGACCAAATCAAAGCTGACAAAGAAAAGCTTAGAAACTACGAAGCCACTGCTAAGACTCCCGACAATCACAAAGAACCAGAAGGTAGAAAAATGAGCGCAGAAGATGAAGAAAAGCGTTCATTGAATGAATTTTTACATTCTAAGGGTGAAACCCGTGATGGTATCACAAGTACTAATGTCGGTGCAACAATTCCAGAATCAATTGTTTATAGTCCTGAAAATGAAGTTAAATCAGCAACTGACTTATCTCAATTGGTTCAACACTTTACAGCTACAACAGCAAGTGGTGAATATCCGATTTTGAAGCGTGCAACAGCAACACTAAATACCGTTGAAGAATTGGCAAAGAATCCTGAACTAGCAAAGCCCGATTTTGAAAATATTTCATGGAAGATTAATACATATCGTGGTGCTATTCCTATTTCAAATGAATCTATTCAAGATTCAGCTGTTGATCTAACTGGATTGGTATCTAGAAATGCTCAAGAACAAAAGATTAATACAACTAATGTTGCTATTTCAACAATTCTTAAATCATTCGAAGCCAAAACAGTAGCTGGTGAGTCTGTAGACGGTATTAAACATATTCTCAATGTTGATCTTGACCCTGCTTATAACAAGGTAATCGTTGCATCACAAAGCTTCTACAACTATCTAGACACTCTAAAGGACAAGAATGGTCAATACTTACTACATCAACCGATTGCTGATGGTTCACCAGTTACATTGCTAGGTGTTCCTGTAACAGTGGTTGAAGATACTGCCTTGGGTAAAGATGGAGAATCTCACGCATGGATTGGTGATTTGAAACGTGCTGTTGTTATGGCTGACAGATTGGATATTCAAGTACGTTGGGTAGACAACGATATTTACGGTCAATATCTACAAGCGGTTACACGTTTCTGTGTTGTAAAAGCTGATAAAAACGCTGGTTACTTCTTAACTCAAACAGACGCAGCAAAAGCTCCCGGTAAATAGTCCAGAAAGCTCTGTGGAATCAACTACAAGGGTGGTTGATGAAAACTCCACAGTAGCCGAAATCAAAGCATATTTAGATAGTAAGGGAATTAAGTATTTATCTAATGATACGAAGGCAACCCTATTATCTAAGATTGGAGGTTAGTTAAATGCTATTAACCGACCAGCAATTCAAAACTCTTAAGTTATATTGCAAGATTGACCAGGACTTTGACGATGACGTGCTAAATGAACTTATCGAGTCCGCTGCTAGTGAAATTTCTCATGCTATTTCTGCAACTAAAAAGCCTAGTGATTATATTTCTGATCACAGGTTTTTTGTCGCTCTAATGAAATATGTAGAAGAAGATTACTACTACAGAGGAAATGGTTCGGAAGTCATGAGATTTCCACTCCAAAACACAACAATTAATAATGTGATTCACCAATTACGTAGTGAGGAGGTAGATTCCGATGAGACTAACACACATGACTGAGCGAATTGAATTCCTTAGCAATAAAGAAGTTCAAAACGAGGACGGTGTAATGGTTCCAGGTACAGATACACCAATATTTAGTTGTTGGGCAGAAGTTCTTAACACACCAATCCGTGAGTTTAAAGATGCCACGACTAAAGTTGGTAATCGCAAGGAATCACCTAACTTTGCTATTAAATTTGAACCACAACGTTTGATTGACTCTACATGGAAAGTACGTTGGCGTGGAAGCATTTATGAAATTACGGGTATTGATGAAGATTTTGACAAACGAGACCTCACGAAACTGGAATGCAAGGCGGTGAATGCCAAATGAGCGTAACAGGCATAGAGGAATTGCTTCATAACGTTCAAGTTTTGCAATCAGGATATGATCGTAAAGCACGTAAGGCGGTTCGTGAGGGTGGTAAATATTTCGGTGAAACACTAGCCGAGGATACTCCTGTTAGCACGGAAGACCATTCAGGCAAGGGTCCATTAAGAGACCATATGAAGGTTGGAAGTGTGTCACTAAAGACTGGTGAGTATGAAGTCCCTGTTGGTTATGACAAGGTAAAGGGGCCAATTGCTCACTTTCCTAATAGTGGAACGTCTAAGCAAGACCCACAGCATTTCATCGAGAAAACTCAAGATAAAACTAGAGATGGTGTGCTTAATATTTTCGTCAAGAATTTAAAGGTCGGTGATTAATTTGAACGAATATGACATTTTCAAAATATTCAATTCAAACACCGATATTCAAGATTATATGAACGAAATTCGTGGGAGCAAAATAGACCTACCACAGATTTATGTAGGAACACCGCAAGAAAGTTTTATCCAAAATTCTAACGCCCCGTGGATTCGTATTACTGCAATTCCAGGCGATGATGCTTTATATGCTGACAATCGAAGGATTATTGAATATCCACGCTATCAAATCGATTTCTGGATATTGCGATACAAAACTAAAGAGTTAATTAAGTTAGAACAAATGATTTACGAAAACATGTATAACCACGGATACGAACGCTATTACAAAAATCATACGCGTGATATTGACATGACGGACCTACAAATGGTCCAAGGAAACTTTGAATATCAAGGCTTTAGTCCAAACGAGGACTAAGGCCTTTTTTAATACAAAAAATAAGGAGATTTATTAAATGGGAAAAGCAAAATTTGGTGCATCTAACTTCTATTACGGAGTTGTAGAAAATGATTTGGTGGCTGGCGGACCTAAGAAAATGCCGGGACTAACTGAAGCCAAAATGGATTTGAAAAATGAAATGAAGGGTATTGCGGCCGATGATGGTCCATACGTAACTCTTTCTGGTGGTATTTCAGAAGCTACTTTGAATATCAAGCTATTAGATATCGCTTCCGAAGCAAGAAAAGATTTCTTTGGAATTGAAGTTAAGAATGGTGTTGAACTCTACAACAAGAACCTAAAGCCTAATGACATTGCGATTATGTTTGACACCAAAATGGATGATGGCACAAAGATTCATGTAGCAATGCTTAAGGGGAAATTCTCACTACCCGGTGTTGATACTAAGACTGTAGACGGTACTCCTGATCCAAGCAATGATGAAACTACAGGCACATTTGCTCCTCGTGGAGATTCAGAAGATGGAATGATGGTTGCAATTGGTCGTGAAGACAATGCTGGCTTTGACTTAGAAAAGTTTAAGAGCTTCGTATTTCCTAAGACAGCAGACGACTACAAAGCTTTAGATACACCTACATCTAAGAAGTAATTGATTAAGAGCATACTCCCTCTCTGGTAGCGGTGGCGGACGGAATTAAATTTATAGGAGAAATATATATGGCTTATGAAGTTAAATTAACGATCAAGGGCGAAGAAATTCCTTTTAAACGTACAGAAACACCATTTTTCAAAGACACCACTCGTGCTTTGATTCTGCAACAGCACCAAGTAAAAATGTGGGATAAAAAAGATGGTCCTACTGATGAAGATTTAATGAATAATGAAAAGGATGTTGCGAATTTCGCGTCTAACTTTTTTAATAATCAATTTACGGCAAAGGATTTCATTGACGGAGCACATTCAGAATCAACGATTGCAGTTTCAAAAATTATTGATGAATGCTTAGGCTCTAGTGATCCTGATGATTCTGATAAAACTAAATCAAAAAAATAACCGAGCAAACATTAAAGGACTCGCTTAATAAAATTGACGAGTTTTACAAATCCATGATGTCACAAGGATACAAATTTAAAGATGTGGACTATATGACCATGGACGATGTAAAGCGCATAAATCATATATATGAAGAAAAGGAAACAACAATTGATCGCGCGTTTCCTTTTTTGTTTGCCTAGATTTCATAAGAAAGGGGATAAGATATGGCTGGATCATTAGGACATTTAGCAGCTACCGTCACTTTGGATATTGACCCTTTCCAAAATAGGTCTAAAGCTTTAATGTCCACAATTAGAAATACTAACGCGGCACTAAAACTTCAAGATAATTACATAAAGGCCTATGGCAATAGTTTGAATTCAATGAAAACTCATTATTCGACTATGCAAGGTCAAATGGACAATTACAGCAAAAAACTTGGAGAGCTAGAAGAACGTTATAAAAAAGCTACATCAGACATAAATAGCGCCGGCAAAGCAACACAAGATATGATACAGAAGCAGCAAAATGCCGCTTCCGCTTTAAATAAAACTAAGAGTTCAATTAATGTCTTGGATGCCGAGATGGGGCGTTTGAAACGTCAAATAGATCAGCAATCAACAGGATGGTATAAAGCAGGAACTAACTTAAAGAAGTTTGGCTCTGCAGCAACATCAGCTGGTCAAAAAATGAGTTCAATGGGTTCAACTATGACCACACGTGTTACAGCGCCTATTGTGGCTGGTTTTGGTTATGCCGTTAAGTCCGCTATTGATTTTAATTCTCAAATTAAAAACATTGGTCCGTTATTACAAGCCAATGGCGAGAGTGCCGGACAAGTAAGACGTGAAATGACTCAAATGGCTGATTCTTCTAAGAAGTGGTCAGTTCAATATGGTATTTCCACAAAGTCTATTAATACAGGACTTGAAGAGTTGGTAAAGCGTGGATATTCCGCTAAACAGGCGCTTGGAGCTATGCCAAGTATTTTGAACGCGGCTAAGGCTTCTGGTGATGATTTCAATTCTGTTATGACCGTTTCAACGTCAACACTAGAACAATTTGGTTTGAAGTCTAGAACTACAGCTGGTATGTTAAAAAATACTCAACGTGTAACTGATAGTTTGACTTATACGGCTAATGCAACTGCTGCTGGTTTCCAAGATATGGGTGATGCCATGACTTATGTCGGCCCTACAGCTCATGCAGCTGGAATCAGTTTGGAAGAAACTGCTGCAGCGATTGGTTTAATGAGTAATCAAGGTATTGAAGGGTTAACGAGAATAATAAAAATCCTGCTCTCACTGGCCCGCTTAGAGAGTAATCTCTTTGAAAAAGGACTAATTCAATTCGGTTAACACTAAAATTATATATAATCACGTCAAGACCGAGCCAAGCCGTGTAGGAAACTCACGGAAGGTGTAACGACTAGATAAATTATCCTAAGCAAACACTACTATATAAATAATAGTGTTTTTTTGTATGGAAAAATATCCACGAAGAGTTAGCTCCAATTTTTATATTGGACGAAAATATAGTCTGAACATTATGGAAACATAATGAAGTACGAGATAAAGAACTCGTACGATAACACATTGCAGTCGCAGGTACAGCTTTACGTTCAGCATTAACAAGGTTAATGAAGCCATCGAAACAAAATGCAGCTGGTTTCAAGGAATTAGGTATTAACGTTGCTGACTTTAAGAAAGGTACGTTAACGTTACCAGAGATTCTTAACAAGATTAAGACGAATACGGCAGGATGGACTAAAGAGCAACGTGCAGCCGCTATTGCTACTGCATTCGGTACAGAAGCACAAGCTGGTATGAATGCGCTGGTATCACAAGGTGGAGACGCCTTAACAGATTTAACTAATAAGACAGAAAAAGCAACAGGTTCTACTAAGAAAATTGCTGACACAATGAATAGCACCAAAGCTGCACAAATTGCACAATTTAAGGAATCACTGCACGTTTTAGCAATTACGATTGGTGATAAATTAACACCAACATTAATGCCACTAGTTAAAGACGCAACTCAAGTTGTTAAATCATTTGGTAACTTAGATGCATCTACCCAACGTACAATTGTTAAAACGGCTGCGTTAGCTGCAGCAGTTGGACCATTGTTGTCTATTTTAGGTGGGGCATCACGCGGATTAGGCGCACTGGGAACAGCATTTAGTCTTCCAGTATTAGGAATCAGTCGAATGGTCGGAGCAAGTAAACAGGGAGCTACTGGCTTAGGCATTTTAAAGGCCGGATTCAGCAAGACCGCTTATGAAAGTGGAAACTTTGCTACTAAAGCGGCTAAAACATCGGAATCCGTTGTAGATGCCGGTTCAAAAGTTGCGGGCACAGCCAATACGTTTACAACTTTTGGATCAAAGGCAAGAACCGCTGGTGCTGCTGTATTATCATTTGCTTCCGCCAATCCCGTTGCCGCGGTTGCCGTTGTTGCTACTACGGCTGCTTTAGTTGCAGGTGGAATATGGTGGGAAAATTACGGTAAAAAAGCTTATCAATCAAGCCAGCGTGTTAGTCGTTGGGGCAGTGATGTCGGTGCTTCCGCTGACAAATCATTATCTAAAGTTCAAGGATTCAATGTACAAGCTAGTCAAGCGTTAGACAGTTTTGGAGATAGTGCAACCGCTAATGGCAAGACAGCCGCTAAAGCATTTGAAGGAATTGGCAAAGAGATTGATGAGACTGGTAAAAAAATTAATAAGGGCTTGGGTAAAGACTTAAATAGTCTACCACCACAAGTTCGTGCCACTGTTGAAAAATCTGTAAATGAGCAAAAGTCTGGAAATAATAAAATAGTTGCTCAATCTAAGACATTAAGCTCAGATGTGGCTGGAATTCTTAGAACACATAATGGAGACGTAAGACGACTAACTGCTGAGCAACAAACCTATATTCGCAATTCACAACAAAAGCTTAATGAGAATGAAATAAAATTATTAGGAATCACAGGCAAGAAAAAAATTGCTGTAATGAAAGCCTTAAACGGCGATGTTAAAGGTTTAACAGAACAGCAAGCACAATCAACCATTGATGTTTTGGAAAAAGCTTCTGTTAAAGAAGAAAACACTTATAAGAAACAAGCTAATGTTTTAAAAGGTTATCGTAGTAAAGGCTTAATTAGTGAAAAAGCTTATAACAAGGCTATGGAAACCTTAAGAAGCGGCCATAAGTCTAAGCTAGATAAGAATTTACAAGCTATTGCAAAAATTGAAGATAAATACGATGCCAGTCATACAACAGCATTGGATGACATTGTCCACAAAGAAAAAACATCATGGAGAAATGTCGATGATGAACTTTCAAAAGCTCAACGTAATCATAAAACTAAATTATCATCAATCGCTCAAGAGTATGGAAAAATTGGAACTGTCGCTAAGAAAGCTGGTCAAGATTGGAATCATATGGTTCTTGATCCAAAGACTGGAAAGATTAAGACTAATGCTCAAGAAACTATTAACGATACTGCTAAGACCAAACAAGGTTGGGCACAGCTCGAGTTTGATTTGAAGCATGCAAAAATTAATAGTAATGCTAAGTCGATGATTGGTGAGGCTGCTATCCAATCTGGACGTTGGGATAGCCTTCCTTGGAAAGACAAGAAAGCAATGATCCGTGTGCAAGGAAACAAGGAACTAACTGGTGTTGTGAAAAAAGTTAAAGATTGGGATAAACTTACTCCACAACAAAAAACAGCTATAGTCCGTGCCAAGGGTCAAAAAGAATTGGCTTTAGCTATGATTGATGCTGGTGAGTGGAACAATCTATCTATGAAAGATAAGGAGGCTTTAGTTAAGACTTCCGGTGAAAAAGATATGATTGATATGCTTACTAAGGCAGGCGTGTGGAATAAGCTTAGTTTAACTGCTAAAAAAGCTGTAATTAATGGTAAAGGTAACGCTGAATTAGTTGACCAACTCAATAATTTAGGTCAATGGAATAAATTAACCATGCAACAAAAAGCCCTAGTTATTAATAACAAAGCAACTGCTCCGATTGTGGATGCAATGATAAAAGCTGGAACTTGGAATTCGTTAACTATGCAACAAAAGAATGCAATTATCCACGATAAAGCCACAGCTAAACTTGTTCAAGTAATGCAGCAATCTGGTGTGTGGAATCAATTAGATTTAAAGACTCAAAACGCTGTAGTTAATGACAAAGCTACAGGAAGTATGATTAACGCATTAGCAAGTGCAGGGAAGTGGCAAGGATTAGATGTTCCAGCTAAAAATGCAATCGTAAACGATGATGCTAGTGCTCCTATTATTGCTGCATTAGTGCAAACTGGGCAATGGAATGGATTACCACTATCTGAAAAGAACGCAATTATCCATACTGGTAATTCAGCTATGGACTTAGCTAACTTAGTTATTTCATATGGTAATTTTAATGCTTTATCCGATGCTCAAAAAACATTGATAGTTAACAACCAGTCGGCCATGGCAGCCTTAAGAGAAGCCGGATATGGATTACAGAGTTATAATTTAAGCCCCGCTCAAATCAAGCAATTAAGAGCCGAAAATAGAGATGTGATTTCTAAGACTAAAGTCGGTCAAACTGCTGTCGTTCATTTTAATGGCCAATCTGTTGAAATTAAAAAAATGAATGGTAACAATGTTGATGTTTTAGGCAAAATTACTACAGCTAAAAACGCACTGAATCAGCACAATGCAAAACATGTTAATACTAAGAACTTAAAAGGTAATGCTTCAGATGTGGTTAATAAAGTAAATACCGGTAAAAGATCGCTTGGTCAATTTAACGCAACACATCCGATTCCAAAAACGCTGCTAGCAAGCGATCATGCTTCCGGACCCGCTAGAACAGCTAAACGAGGAGTAGATGCGTTTCCTATAGGAACAAAAGTTATGAACCTGGTTACAAACTCTATTCATAATTTCTTTTCCAATTTTGGGAAGACGAAGAAAGAAAAAGGTGACACTGATTTTACAGAAGGTACTGCTATGGTTAATGACCAACGTGGGCCTGTATTCCGTGAAATGATTAGATTGCCTAATGGTGATACATTTGTACCTCAAGGCCGTAATGTGGTCATGGCATTGCCTAGACATACACAAATTATTCCGGCTAGACAAACTAATAAATTACTTGGAGGTATTCCACAGTACGCGAATGGTACTCCTGGATATTCACGAGTAATTAAACAGTTTACTGATCTAAGTCCCAACTTGTTACAAGCTGGTGACACCGTGACTACTAATAATAATCGTGGAGATAATATTACTAACGCTCAACAATTTCATATCAATGTGACGGTCAATACCAAGTCCAATGATGGAGAAAATATTGGCCGTTTAGTTTCTGAACAAATTGAGCGTCAATTCAGACAGCAGTTTAATAATCAATCTGATGCATTTGGAGGTGGATCAATAGCGTAATGAAAACAGGAGACTTTTTAATAAACGGAAAAACAGGGATGTTAGAATTAAATTCTTTCCTTGAATCCTATCCAACCATCACAATTCCAAAACGAAAGAAAATTTTTCAAGCAATAGAGGGCGCAAGCTCTCAATCAATTTTAGATGAAAATGCTTGGGATAATAGAGACATCAATTTGAGTATAGTTGTTCGTGCAGACAATGAACTTGACCGTACAATGCGTGTGTCAGCACTGGTTTCAGCGTTTGATACTGCTGGATATATTGATTTCACGTATTACGGTGAACCTAATTTTGCATATAGAATTACTAATGCTGATGTCATTTCACAGGCTAGATTATCCAGAATTTCATACTGGACAAAACTCACTATGAAACTTTCAACACAAGCATTTAAGTATTATGTTCCCGAAACGTTCTATAAGGTAGATGGTTCAATTGAACTATTTAATAAGTTTGAATATCCATCAAGACCACTAATTGTTACGTCCGGAACAACGGTCACAATCAATGATGTTACCTACGAATTTAAAAATCCTAACGGGACAATCAATATTGATTGTGACGAAGAGCAACAAGATGTTTTCGATGATTCTGGGGTAATTGAAAATGCCTATGATATTACACAGAAATTTCCAAAATTAAGAAGTGGTAACAATACCATTTCTTTTACAAGCGGAAAAATATATCCACGATGGAGGACAATTTAAATGAAACCAATGCTATTGAATTCGATTGACGATTATCCAAAATCTGGATTAGGTCGAATTACTACCGCAACGAATCAAGATGTACATGAAGTTTTAAATGGAGATTACACATTTTCATTTGAAATGCTTGTAACTGATAAGCTTTTTAGTAAATTGAAAGAAGAAATGATAGTTGCAACGTCTGTATCCACAACGGATACGGACTTTTTCTATGTCAAAAATATATCAACTAAAAATCCCGGTACTGTGAGTGTTACATGTAATCATGTCACAATGCTTACTAATGAAAATTACGTTCGCGGGAAACTAAGTATTGATGGCAAGTCCGCAAAAGCTGTATTAAATGAGATGGTCAATAGACTTGACCTACCAGGTCAAAAATTCAGTTATTCAACCGACATTGATAAAACCATTGGTAAGACAGACATTGTCTATACTAATTACAATCCTGGTCAAATTTTAGTTGGTGAGAATAACTCACTTGTCAGTGTTTTGGACGCTCGTTTAGTTCGTAAAGGTATGATCTTAAAACTCACAAGCAAGAATACAGGTCGTTATATAGATTTGAGACACGGTAAGAACATCGCTGGTGTCCAGATTGATAGC
This sequence comes from Companilactobacillus halodurans, assembly GCF_009600995.1. NCBI lineage: Bacteria > Bacillati > Bacillota > Bacilli > Lactobacillales > Lactobacillaceae > Companilactobacillus > Companilactobacillus halodurans. Next base: position 15,545 of record NZ_VDFO01000045.1, read on the forward strand.
AACATTGATAACTTGGTAACTTCAATTGTTCCTTACTACACAGTAAAGGCTGTAGAAGTTAAGGACGATAAAAAGGTAACAAACACTGACGGTTGGACATTTAGAAAAGTTAATCAAGGCGGAACGGTTACAATTGGCGATAACAACGCTATCGTTTACGACGATAAAAATGTAGCCGATGCATCTCGTAGCTTAGCTGCTAAAACTGACTGGGCAACGGATATTCAACGTACAAAAGGTGACGTAGTTCAATATCGTGTCGCTACTAATATGTGGGTAGATTCTAAAGCCATCACTTTTAACGGTGAGTTGGGAGATGTTATTGATTTTCAATCAGCAACGAATGCCAATGATTGGACTGTTAAGGAGATTACTGACGGTGTCGTAACAATTGGTAATCACAGAGCTAAGATTTATTCAGATGCAAATACTGTTGATGATAATAGATTGGTTGAAATTGGAAGTTCCTGGTACACAGACAAGCAACGTACAAAAGACGGAATGGTCGAATATAGAATTGCTACCAATCAGTGGGTCAATGCTAATGATGTTGATTTCAAAGGAAAACTTAGTTCTAGCGCTGACAACGGTCAAGGCTCGGTTAATACAGATGGCTGGACAATTAAGCGAATCAATTCAGGTGGGGTAGTTACTGTTACGTCAAGCTTTGGAACAACTTACGATGATAACAACACTAGCCAAAGCCGTGGCTTAGGGAAAGATAGCCAGTGGTCAACTGATCAAGTTAGAACTAAAGGCGGAACTACTCAATATAGAGTAGCTACAAACATGTGGATTGGTTCTGGTGATGTAAGTTTCAATGGAACAGTTGGAAGTGTCATTTCTGGTTCAACTGCAAGTCCTAGAATGATGATGGCTAGAATGGCTGTATCGCAAAACCTATCAGGATGGACAATTAAACGTGTATCGGGAACGTTTGCCGTTAATTCAAATGGAACAATATACAATGATGAAGGTTCTGTAACTACTAATAGAATGTTAGCGGCTAATTCAAAGTGGGCTACGGATAGAGTTAGAAGTAATGGTTCAGACACTCAATATAGAGTAGCAACTGATATGTGGGTTTCAATTTCTGGAAATTCCTTTGATGGCAAGACGTATGAAGTTATTTCAGAACCCAAAGCAAGTGGAACTAATACATCAGGTTGGACTATCAAGTCTGCTACGGGTAGTGTCAAAATCGTTGATTCAATGGGCTTAGTTTACGATGATAACAACGTATTAGATAGCGGGCGTGGTCTTGCCATTGATTCACAATGGGCTATCGATAAGGAACGCGAGAAAAATGGCTTAATTCAATATGAAATTGCCACGAACATGTGGGTCAACGCAACTAATGTTAGTTTAAACGGTTCAATTGGTGGAGTTATTTCAAAGCCTGTTGACCCAGGGCCGGTTGATGGCTGGATAGTAAGAGAAGTTAAAAATGGAGTCGTTACTGTAGGTGATACGGTAGCGACTATTTATTTGGATTCAAACGATAAAGTAACTAACCGAGAACTAGCACCTCATACACCTTGGGTAACCGATAGACAGCGACACAAGGGCAATATTTATGAATATAGAGTAGCCACTAATATGTGGGTACTTTCATCAGATATAAGTTTCAAAGGTGAACTTGGGAAAGTTATATCTGGTACAGAAGAAGCTAGTAAAGCAGTATCTATTCCTGAACATTTGCAATATGGTCCGGAAGTTTATAGTCCACTTTTTAACACTTACAAACTTCCACACAGAAAGTATGTTGACTATTCAAGCAGAGTTGAAAACATTCCAGATTTGATAGATGTAAGTAGTAAATATTTTATTGAAAATCCAGACATTGATAAGCCAGCCTACACAATTAACATCACAGTTGCTAATGCTAATCAAAAACGTGTAGTCAATGCACAAATTGGTGATATAGCGCGTATCTATGATCCAAAATACGAAATAACTTCTGATGAAACAATCGTAGAACGTCACTTTGACCCTGATTTAAACGTTAACAAGTCTTTGAAAGCCGGCAAGATTCAACAGACTATCTTTAGATACTTGGATAAACGTATTAAAGATGCTAGTCAAAAGACTGATGAAGTTAAATCACAGACAACCAATGACATCAGTAATGTGGAAGATAATGTAGCGGCTATTAATAATGACGTTTCAGATATCAAAGACGATGCAATCGTTAATAAAGATGAAACTAACCAGAAGTTAGATGAATCTGAACAAAGGGCACAAGATCAAATTAACAATGTTAAAAATACGGTATCTAAAACACAATCTGATATGACTAATCTCATGAATAGTGGTGGGAACAATAAAATTCGTTGGATTCCTACTTTAGCAGAAGCCACTCAAATGGAAATTACCACACCTTATGGGTACTGGTTATTAGACGATCATGGAGCAGGTTTTCATAGCAATAATGGAACAGTTATGACAGGCTTATCGGCTGACGGTCGTGTTTATGCAGATTCAATAACTGGTAATACTTTGACAGGTACTAATATCACTGGTGGAACGATAACTGGAGGCGTAATTAAAGGTGCTCAAATATTCAGTAGCTCTTTAAGAACCGATTCGAGTATCCAAGTTTTGAATAGCTCGGGTGTGGTTTCAACCTCGATTGCTAGTTATGGGATTTCCACACCTTCGATAACTGTTAATCAGCTAGATGGTGTCAATATGATTCATACTCATAATATGACAGTTTCCAATACTGCTAATATTCAGTATTTGCATGTTACGGGAAATATTGTTGGTAATGGAAGTGGATTATATTTAGGCGGTCCAGTGTTTGTAGATGGGAGACGAATTTAATTGAAAAAACTAGATGTAAAAAAAATAACCACAGTCAGTAGTGACGTGGCTATAACTAAATATCAAGCAGAATACGCAAAGGTATTTCAACAGAATATTTTGTTGTCTGCGCAAAACGAGAATCAGCAGAACCTTATTGAATATCTTTTTAGCAAGGTTCCCGAAGCATTTCCAGATGACTATTTAATTGAGGAGAAAAACAATGGCATTAACGAGAACTAAAACAATTTATATCAATGGAACCAGTAAAGACGGCGATCGTATTCTAGGCAATTTTAACGCTAGTTTAAGTGAAAACGGTCAAATGAGTATTAATGAAACTGTCAGCGAGAGTACCAATTTAGATACTGTAGAGGCTGATTTCAACGAGTTCAGAGAACTAGCAAAGAATGAATTGAAGAAGTTTAACGGTCAAGATACAGAGACTAATGTATCAAGCGATGAATCAGGAGATAAAGAAGTAGCAGCTACCACTTCTGATAATAAACCGGCGGGTGCTATTACTAAAGCTGACGACAAGCCAGAGACTGATGTATCAAACGATAAATCAGTAGATAAGGCAGTCGCTACCACTTCTGATAATGAAGTAGTTAAGGATAACAAACCGGTAGATGCTATTGCTAAAGCCGATGACAAACCAGAGACTGATGTGCCCGATGAAACTAAGACATCAGATGTAAAGGATAGTGAAGAACCTAAGCAACCTATTTCAAGTGAAGAAGTTAAAAAGCCAGCTTCAAGTGAAGAAGTTAAGCAACCTGTTTCAAACGAAGAAACCAAGCAACCTTCCTCACCTGTTTCACCTGTTTCGCCTGTTGCAAGTGAAGAAACTAAACAGCCTGTTGTAAACGAAGAAACTAAGCAACCAGCTGAAAGTGAAGAAATCAAGCAACCCGCTTCAAGCGAAGAAGTTAAGGTATCAGACGTAAAGGATGGTGAAAATGCAGATGAATCAAATCAGCTTAGACATCAATAAATCAGGTCAAATTATTAATGAGCCAGTTGTACTTCGAGTTGGTGATAAAGACCAAACTATTACAGTAAACCTGCTAAAAGACGGCCAGCCTTACACAAGCTTTACCACAGCAACCTTTTTTGCTAACAAACCTAGCGGTGCAATCGTTGCTAACGATCCAGCTAACATTAAAGAGGGTGTAATAACCTATACAGTACCTCAAGCACTAGTGAACGAGTTTGGTAAAATCACTAATGCTTATTTTTTAATTGATGGAAAAGTATCCACAGAAAGTTTTGTAATTGCTGTTTTACAAGGCGTTAATATTTCAGATGACTTAAATGATTACATCCCTGGTATGAGCAATTTAAATGTTATCTATGACAAGTGGAAAAACAAATTACAAGCAATCACTGATGAACTAACTGGTATTGATGCACCTAAAGAAGTTAAAAATGTAATTGATAACGAATTAAAGAATTACACCAATCAGGTTAACGAGCTTCAAAAAAGAATTACGGCAGCGGAAACTCAATTGAATGCTTTAGAAGTTCCTAAAATTGGCGGAAGAAATTATTTATTAGGAACAACAGACAATCTGGCTACGTCACAAGGAGTTGGTTATAGTGCAGGGATACCTACCTACCCAGTGAATATGGGTTGCTCAACAGATACAACATTTACTGCTCGTGCTTGGTTGCACCCTTATTCTCATCCAATGACAGTTCAGATAGCTTGGTTAGATGCAAGCAAAGTATGGCAGTATGGTGGTTCGGATTTTATTACTGCTGGTTCATCTGGATATTCAACCTGTACGATGACTATACCCGCTGGAGGAACATTGGCATATGTAGCGGTAGTGTTTGATACAAATGAAACTGACACGACACAAGTTGACTACAAAGAGCTTAAGTTAGAAAAGGGTAATGTAGCTACTGATTGGACACTCAACCCATTAGATTGTTTAAGTAGTGAAGATGTAACTAAACTAATAAAAGCAAACCAGCCGGATTTATCAGGTTTTCAAACACAGGCTATTTTTCAAACTGGACAATTTGTACTTAATACATGTCCACAAAGTACCGATTTTGGTGAATTTTTGAAATCTGATTCTGTACCAAAAGGATTCTCCATCATTCGAGATAATAATACTTATATGAATTGGAGAATAATAAAAGAGGGCTCCAAATCCGATTATATATATGGATTATCTCAAGACCCGGGGAAAGGCAATGCATATCATTTGGAAGTGCTTAACGGTGTATATAAAGGGTACCAAAAGGTTATAAGCGATTTGATAGGTCAAACCATTACAGCAACAGACGATACAGGTAAGACAGTAAAACTAAAGATTACAGGAATTAGCTAAAAAGCTAGTTCCTTTTTTTAGCACAAAAATTTAGGAGATGAATATATATGTACTATGCACCACAACCTACACCACATTTTGGATTTATGGAATGGTGGTTTGCTGCTGAAAAACTAGTTGAAAACCCTTGGTTTTTGACATTTATTATTATTATTTTAGTTGATCTAGCTACTGGTTTTTTGAAAGGCTTTTTTAGGAATTCAAATGAACGATTAAATTCAACAACTGGTAGACAAGGACTTATTAAGCATACTGTAATAGCAGGAATGGGGGTTATTTTTTATCCATTAGTTGACTGTTGGGGATTGGACAACTTTGCTAATTTATTTTTGATGTTTTTCATTGGTCAATATGGAATATCAATCGTAGAAAATTTAGGAATTATGGGAATACCATTGCCTAATTGGATCACTGATAATCTGGAAAAATTAAGAAATAGAGGCGATAATAATGAAACTAAAAAATAAATTAATCTATATTGTAAGTCTGCTAATTGCAGGCTTATTTGTGTTTACATCCCCAGTTGAGGGCGCAAGAACTGATATGGTCGATGTATCTAACCATAACGGCTATATGACAGTATCTAATTTTCAAGATATGCTGAATAATTATGGTGTAAAGTCTGTAGTTACTAAAATCAGTGAAGGCAATTACTATCATGATTACACTGCAGCTAATAATATCTCGACAGCACAAAAGGCTGGCTTATATATTAATGGCTACCACTTTGCTAGATATACAACGGTTCAAGGTGCTATCAATGAGGCTGACTATGCTGGTCAAATGGCTAAATCTGACGGTCTACCAATTGGTTCAGTGTTGATCACTGATGTGGAAGCACAAGAACAGAATGGACTCTCACGGGCGACTAACAATGCTAATAATGTGGCCTTCATGAATGAAGTTGCCAAGTATGGTTATCGTTCGGCCGTCTATACTATGTCATCTTGGCTCGGTTCAAAAACGGATATAGCACAAGGTTGGATTGCTTCGTATCCATATAATGCAAGTGGCAAGCAATGGTACTCTGGACATCACTCATGGCAGTGGGGAAGCACGTACCAGTTTGCTGGTTCGTACGGTAATTTTGATGTTTCTCAGAATTATGACAAATTTTTCACTGGTGGACAATCTCCACAAGTTGACCCTAACGAAACTATTAGTAATGTGATATCTGTAAAAGGTAACAGCTATAAGGCGTTTACTACTTATAATAATGAAGGCAAAGCAAATGTAGGTACTGATGTAATTAGTGGCACAGACTGGAAGTCTGGTACTATCACAGTCATCAATGACGTGCCTTACTATTTAATTGGTGGAAACATTTTATTACCACAATCATCAACGACATTTAAGAATGTTGTAAATATTAATTATCGTTCAGATTATGGTGTACTTGCTTATGATAGTAAGGGGAATTCAATTAAAGACTCTAATAAGACATTTAAGGGCGGTACTAGCTGGCAAACTAAAGATAAGTTAGTTAACATCCCTAATATTGGCTACGCTTATGAAGTCGCAACTAATGAATATATTTCAATTAAATATGCTCAAGGTTCGGGATTTACTGGATAAATTTTAAACGGTAAAGACTAGACAAATATATTAATATGCGTTATCTTAAGGTTGTTCATTAACTTTGACAATATTGTAAATTACCTCGGTTTTTAATTAACTTTGATAGTGTTAGAAGAGCCCATCATCTATTAATTTAAGTGGTGGGCTTTTTTTATTTGTCTAAAAAGCATCGGCTTTGTACTACGTGTAGTGTAATATAATAGAACTTATAAAGAAATAAGCGAGGAAAAATAATGACAAAAGTTACACCCAAATGAAGATATACCAGACCACTTTAACTCAGAAATTAATAAGTATAAGGAACTTCTCGCACAGACGCAGAAAAATCACGATAAAAATTAATCTTGCTAGGGAATACTTGAAAACTATGTCCAATAAGCTGATCGACATTAAAAGCTGTTAAAAGAGGAGGAACTTCAGCATGAAGACAAAGAATTTAGCACTTACCAACGGAATCGTGGGGTTAGTTGGTAAAACTCTGACGGTGATATTAAAATGAAAAGAATAACTTGGGTTGATTTTGGAAAAGGAATAACTATTTTATTTGTGGTTTTAGGTCACGTATTAACTGGTATGTTTAACACACCTGGCTACAGTAATTATAATGGTATTACTAAAACTTCCATAGCGATTATTTTTACTTTTATTATGCCAGTTTTCTTTGCACTATCGGGATATTTATATCATCCTAATAATGGGATTAAAAATTACGGTAGAAATATATTAAAAAAAGCTATTAATTTACTATTTCCGTATATGATATTTTCCGAAAATTACAAGAACAAGTTAGCCACTTGTCCAAAAATAAATACGAAATATATCAGTACCAGAAAAGTACATTTCTAAACTCCACAGAAACTAGTGAATAGTTCCCGTGGAGTTTTGTAGTTTAA
>NZ_VDFO01000046.1:0-21686 GCF_009600995.1 Companilactobacillus halodurans
AGGAGCAACATTTAGATCGACAGTTAGCGGCTTTAAAAGACGTTGATAAATTATTTACGGATAAATTAAGTGGGGCTAACACTAATCGGCCAGAACTGCAAAAAATGCTGGCCTATATTCGTGAGGGTGATATTGTAATGGTCACTGAATTAGATCGCTTAGGCAGAAACAACCATGATTTGACTAAGATCATGAACTCCATTCAAAATAAGGGTGCCACCCTAGATGTGTTAAATTTGCCGTCCATGACAGGGATTGCTGACCCAAATTTACGTCAACTGATGACCAACTTGATTATTGAACTCTATAAGTATCAGGCCGAAAGTGAACGTAAGCGAATCATTGAGCGCCAGCAACAAGGGATTGCCTTAGCTAAGCAGCAGGGTAAATATCATGGGCGCAAACCCCAATATGCCAAAGATGATCCCCGTTTGCAACATGCTTTTAAGCTTTATCGAGCTGGCATGAGTGACATTGATGTGTCCCGAAATACAGGTATTAAACGGACGACCTTTATTCGATACCGTGTGAAATACGGTATTAAAAGAAAATAGGAACCCTATTTTCTTTACTTATAGTTTTGGAGGGTGTTTACTAAAGTTTTTTTTCTTGGAATCTGATTCCGTGTTTATTAAACCATCGACGAGATGTCATACAAGAATGACACCCTGACTGTGTATACATCATGATCATTTTTCATTTACCCACTTTTTTATTTTATTTAAGAAAAAATGATTAATGCTAACGTATCAAAGTAACTTGCAGACATACATTAAATAAATATAAAAAGCATGGTAAAAATATTACAATCACTAATTTCAGTAACGGACTGTACCATTTTTACTATACTTTTGGGATTCCTATGAAACCAAGAGCAACTTATATTTATGATTATCTAATTGTTCTATATCCTTGTATTAAAACTACTAGTACAAGAGGGATTGTAATCCACCAATCTCTCCGATATACCAATGAAATACCTAAGAACAGTGAAAATAAAATAAACACATAAAACGATGGTTTTTTATAAAAAAGGGGTTTCATCCGCAAATACCACCTCCTTGACAAATACCATGTGCTAATCCCGGAAAAAAGCTATCTGAATTCCGAGGCTTATCTCTACGCCGAATACACCCCGCCGTATAGCAATGTCCGCCGCCAATTATCAATTTAGCCTCCTCATCAGAAAGCACCTCAAATGATTTTAATTTTTTCATAAAGAATCCGACCTCTCGATAACACATACCAGTATAGAAACGCAAAAATTTTTATTTAAAAAGTAATCCTCCACCGATAAAAACTGCTACACGACCGACACGTTCTCCTAAACGATACCATTGCTTTTTACTCATACCGCCTGAGATTTGTTGCAATTGTTCTAAATCAAGTTCGACATATTTGTTCATTTAAATTCACATCTTATAAATATAATTTTATTGTATCCCTAAAAAAATTAAAATTCAATTCCCCGTTGTGTTAGTTTATTTGTTGACCCTTGGCCGCCAGTACTTTTTGTACTGCAACTTAATTTAGTTGCATTTTTTGTGATTCTTTTTATTTACAAATAGCATGTAATGTGGTATTTTGTATATACATAAAATAGTGCAGTATAAGGAGAGTGCTTTATGGATATTTTTAGCTTAGATTTAGGAAACAAGCAGACAAAATTAAAAAGTAGCAAAGCTGAATATGTGCTGCCTTCAAGATATTTAAATCAAGCAGACATGCCAATGTCGGTTGGCAATTCTACAATGAATAATGACCTACACACTTATTCAGTTCCTTTTAGCGACGATAAGTACGTATGGGGTCGAGATATTGATCGGCTTCACCTTGACGAATATTTAGCTGATACAATCATGTATGGTGCTCGATACGATAGTGAAGCATTTAAATTACTAGCCAATTTTGCGCTGGGATTACTAGCAAGTGATTTCAAAGCGGCTAAAGATCAAGTTTTAGAAGTAGTCGTCACTGCTGGGCTTCCAACTGGGGATTATGCTGACCAAGGACAATTAAAAGCTTTATTAAAAGTCTTAGAGGGCCAACATCAAGCTACTATTGACGATAAAATCGTGACGGTAAGAGTTCGTAAAGTTTATATTTTGCCCCAACCAATCGGCACCTTATATAACGAATTACTAGACGATGAAGGCTTTATCCAGAACAAAGATCTATTAGACGAAAAAGTCGGCATTGTTGACGTAGGTGGTGGAACAATACTGATTGATACGATTTTAAACTTTGAGCTAAGTGGCAAAAATCGCCATCAATTTAATACCGGCGTAAATGATCTATATGAAGCCATTGCCAACGGGATTAATGGTGATACTAGCCTTTATCAATTAGAAAAAGATTTACGAAAGGGAAACCAGCAACATCATTGGAGCTACCGATTTTCTAAAAATCGTCAAGATGATATTACTGATTTGGTTTGCAAGGAAATTGACCGGTTTACCCGGCGCTTAGTTGCTAATGTAACTTCAACGTTAAAGAACCTTAATAGTATTGATACTTTGTTCTTTACCGGTGGTGGAGCCAATTTGCTTAACCAAAAAATCTTGAATACTACTTTCACTAACGCAGTTATTGTTAAAAATACAGAAGTTGCTAATGTTAATGGCTTTTATAAGTACGGATTAAGTCAACAAGCTCAAAACGAAGGGAGCAAGTAATCATGGGAAAAGTTAAAACCTTGAACGTCCGACTAAATCCCGAGAAAATTGTCGACAAAGAAATCCTTGATTACTTTGATAAATCATTAATTCCTAAAACCACACTTGTTAAAACCGCTTTAATTCACGAAATTGAACGGTTAAAGGCTCAAGGTGATCCTTATGTTAAAGATGAACTAAAAGCTCCAGAAGCACCTAAAAATAGCACAGAATCACCATCTGATTCCAAAGAACGCTTGCAAGGAGGATTTAATGCCTTTTCAGACAATGATATTTAGAAAAAAGATGGCAAAATATACAACACCAAATAAAGTTGCCGCTAGGTAAGCGCTATGCTAGACTAAGATTAATTTAACAACCGAATAAAGAGATCAAGCTAAACAGAAAAATCCCCGATTCACGAGGAATCAGGGATTTTTGGTTTAGCAAGTAGCTATCAGGCAGCTACTTAGATTCAGTCGATTTAGACCTGCAAGTTAAAATCGACTGAACATTGTTCTTAATTTGTAGGTTAATTATACCGCAAACCAGTCCAAAAGGACAAGTTAAGGATAGTTAAAAAACACATTAAATCCAATGGACTAAGTAGCTAACTGGAGCTATTTAGTCCATTTTTTGTTGTTAGAAATTAAAAAAGTTGCCGAATGGGCAACCCAGAATAGACACATGCTGGTGAAACTACAAAGCCGATCACGACCAATGTTCGCTTTGTAATTCAGTTAGAGCATATCAGATTTGTATTTTAAAGCAAATCAAATGTTTTAGCAACTCTCTTTTGAGACAGCGTGTGTCAGTCAAGAAAGGGAGTTTTCATTATGACACAATTTAATTTTATTCAATCACAAAATGCTTATGGAACTAAGTTTTTTCAACTACCACAGGTATTATTATATGGCGAAAAATATAAAGAACTAAGTGACAGTGCGAAATTAGGTTATGTAGTTTTGCGTGATCGTTTGGAATACTCATTGCAAAATAATTGGATAGATGATGAAAATAGAGTGTACTTTATTTTTACCAATCATGAATTACAAAATTTATTTGGTTGGAGTGACCGAAAAATATCAAAAGTAAAAAAGGAGTTGGAAGAAGCAGGACTGTTATTCCAAATCAATCAAGGATTTGATCCCAAGAAAAAGAAAAATTTACCCAATCGACTTTACCTTGCTGATTTGGAAGTTACAGCAAAAGACGTGTATATTAAACAGGATTTCGCTAATAAAACGGCTGGAACCCTTGATACAAGCGGACTAGCACAAATGCAAGCTCGACAAGAAAAAATCAAAACGGCTGGAACCCTTGATACAAGCGGACTAGCACAAATGCAAGCTCGACAAGAAACGGCTGGAACCCTTGATACAAGCGGACTAGCACAAATGAGACACAATCTATATAATACTAATAACTTAGATACTAATAGATACAATATAGATACTCAAAAGTTGGACTTTTCCACAGTCCATTTTTCACCAGCAGAAATTCAAAAACAAAACCAGGATTTGGTGAACCATGCTAATGACTTCTTAACTGATGAAGACAGTGGCTTACCGGTTTTCTTAGAACCCGAAGCCGTGCAATTACTAAGTTTCTGGTGCCGCACTCCGCAACAAATGCGGCGCTTCATTGGCATTATCTTAAATGCTAAGTACCGAGTTGAGAAAGATCACAAAGATATTGGTGTCATAATCCCACTTGATGATGAGGAACTGAAACCTTTAATGACTAAAGCCTTGAGACGGTACTTTAACGCCCTGAGAAGCAATGAGAAGCACATCAAGAACGTGGAAAACTACTTGTACGGCACCATGCAAAACCTATTTGGCGTTTGGTGGAATAAACAAGCGGCTAGAGAATATGCGGCCAAACACCCCGAAGAACAGAACACTGACAATGAGCGTTCTTGGAATTAAACGCCGTATAAGCTCATTTAAGCCGTTTTAAGTGTTACATGCATAATTATATTAAAATCGCTTTAAAATCGCTTAGAAGCAAAAATAGACACCTTGAGTGGCTGAATTGGCGCTTGGTGGAATAAACAAGCGGCTAGAGAATATGCGGCCAAACACCCTAACGATGAGCGTGCTTAAAACTAAAAAGCTATATAAGGCCATTTAAGCTGTTTTAAACAGATAGAGCATAATTATATTAAACGAGTTTTAAAATGCGCTTACGGGCACTTTAGGAACGTTGTATAAGTGCCATTGCGGAAAGGACAGCAAACTTAAATTCACAACTTTTAAAGAAGCAGGCTAATTGAGATGGTACTCAAAGATTAGTATAATGTGAGTAGTAATAAAAGGGGGGGGCGAGAAAATCATGGCAGTTAAGGAAAAGAAACGCGTACAAGTCCAGATTGACAAAGAATTGGCAGATAATACCGAAGCCGTTTTAAGCCAGTTAGGTCTAAACCCAACTACCGCGATCAATATGTTTTATAAGCGGATCGTAGCTGACGCAGCATTACCGTTTAAACCAGCCCTGAGCGAAGCCGAAAGAGCTAATTTAAGCCTTTTAAAGGCTACCAAAGAGACACCAGTAACAGAGTTCAAAGACGCTAAAGAAGTCGCTGATTGGCTCAATGATCCAGATGAGGACTAATGGCTTATCAGATTAAATAAATTAATAACTTGGAAGTGTGATGAACATGAAAGATACAATCACAATTAATGACTTTTTTGAAATTGCCAAAGAAACTGATTTAAAAGATTTACTTGATAAGTCATTACATGAGCCAGATCCAGAAAAGCGCAAAGTATATGACGCTTTATATACCTACTTTTTAGATAAAAGGCAAGATGAGGTTATTAAGCGAAAGGACTTTGTCCGTTGATAGATAAACCCCAATATATAATTGTTGCTGGTATTAACGGAGCAGGAAAAAGTACGCTATACGATACATTTCCCATCTTGTTTGACAAAACAAAACGGATTAACGCTGATGAACTTTTAAGACAAATGGGTGGCGATTGGCATAAAGATAGTGACAACTTAAAAGCCATGAAAGAAGAAATCAAACAACTACACTATGCTTTAGATCACCAGCAAAGTATTCACGTAGAAACAACACTGGCAGGTAGAGGCAAAGCTCAACTCAATTTGATTGACAAAGCTCACAAAAATGGCTTTGAAGTGACTTTATTATATGTTGTTTTGCGAGATGAAAATTTAGCTATCCAAAGGGTCAACGAACGGGTACAAAAAGGTGGCCACGGTGTTCCAGTAGCAACGATCAAGAAACGTTATCAGCAATCCAAACATAATTTGCCATTAGTGGCCTTTAAATCTGATAAGGTAATGATCTATGATAATAGCGAAAAGTTTACCTCTGTTTATGCAAGAGAGAAGGGACAAGTTTTTAAGAACGATTTGAGGCATTTTCCTTGGATAAACCAAAATATTACTTATCCAGAAAAGGTGCAAAAGCAGTTACAAAATTTTGCAGATCAAAACCCAGAAGTAAAGCCTAAAAATGATCCAGAAAATAAAAACGATCGGCCTAGTTATTAGGTTGATCGTTTTTGAGTTTATTCGGTTTATGGGCGTTAACATAGTCAGCAAATGTTTTTAAAAGTTCTTCGGTTTGTTCGACCGAGAGGTTATTAGCTTGAAAATACGTTTCTAATAAAGCCCCTTTTTGAATTAATCGGCGAGAACGGGCTTTTCGTGATTGTCGATTTTCATAATACTTAGATTGGCGTAACTTAAAATCTTCCCGCTCAATTTTTTGTTTTAAACGCGCTTGTTGTTCAATTAGTTTTTCATATTGATTAGGCATGGAATTCCCCATCTCCTATGACTAATGATCTACGGACTTTTCCTTTAAAAACTCGGATACTTTTTTTGATAGGGACTTGATATTGTCATTAGATAAATTAGCATAATCTAAATTGGCTTGACTGATGATTTGTTTACCTAGCCGTTGTTCAATCTTATTTTTTTCGTCCTTAATTTTTTGATTAAGCGCTTTTAATTTGGCTTCTTGTTTTTCTAAGTTACTTTGAGGCATAATGATCCCTCCAATCGTATTAAAAATAATCACCGACACTATATCATACAGAGAACGTTAAGTCAAAGTATGAAAGTTGAAATAGCGAAGCGGAAGTCATACACTATAAGTAAATTTAGGGGAATCAGAAGACCGAGTGAAACGAGGTCAATGCGCACTTACACATAGAATGAATTCTATGTTGTACTAACCCCAAAATACTGTATTAGAAGTCGCCAATGGCGACAACAAAGTTAAGCCCATAGAATCAAAGTAAAGAGGTGACTAACATGGCAATATTTCATATGAGTTTTAGTAATATTAGTGCTGGTAAAGGACGCAGTGCTATTGCCAGTGCCGCTTATAGAAGTGGTGAAAAATTATTTGATAATCAAGAAGGCCGCCACTATTTTTATGCCCGATCGGTTATGCCAGAAAGCTTTATTTTAACTCCCGAAAATGCACCAGAATGGGCCAGTAATCGAGAACAATTATGGAATGAAGTTGAAAAGAACGATCGTAAATCAAACTCACGGTATGCAAAAGAATTTAACGTGGCTTTACCGGTAGAATTAAGTGAATCCGAACAGAAAGAATTACTGACAAAATATGTGCAAGAAAATTTTGTCGATCAAGGTATGGTAGCTGACGTAGCAATTCATCGCGATCACCCAGACAATCCGCATGCACATGTGATGTTAACTAATCGCCCATTTAACCCCGATGGTAGTTGGGGATTAAAAGCAAAAACGCAGTACATTAAAGATGAAAATGGCAAGCAACTTTTAACCAAAAGCGGGTTTCCAAAACAAAGAAAAATTTGGTTGGTTGATTGGGATAAAAAAGAAAAAATAACTGAATGGCGGCACAATTGGGCGGCAAGTGTAAATCAGGCTTTAGAGCAAAAAAACATTCCTGATCGGATCAGTGAAAAATCATTTGTGGAACAGGGAATAGCTGACACACCAATGCAACACGAGGGGATCAATAGCAAACAGCATGAAAGAAAGGCATTTAATCAACAAGTTAAGAACTATCGTAAGTCCAAAGCTGGCTATAAAAATATGCAGGAGAAATTAGTTAATCGAAGCCACTTGGATAGCCTAAGTAAACACTTCTCGTTTAACGAGAAAAAAGTGGTCAAAGAGTTAAGCCACGAACTGAAAACTTATATTAGTTTGGAAAGTTTAGATGATAAGCGGCGCATGCTATTTAATTGGAAAAACAGTACCTTAATTAAGCACGCTGTTGGTGAAGATGTCACTAAGCAATTATTGACAATTAACCAACAAGAAAGTTCACTAAAAAAAGCAGATGAGCTCTTAAATAAAGTAGTTGATCGCACGACTAAAAAACTTTATCCAGAGCTTGATTTTGAACAGACAACCGCGGCTGAACGACGGGAATTGATTAAAGAAACTAATAGTGAACAAACGATTTTCAAAGGCAGTGAATTAAACGAACGTTTAATGAATATTCGTGATGATTTATTGACCCGACAATTATTGACCTTTACCAAACGGCCATACGTTGGCTGGAAGTTATTAATGCAACAAGAAAAGGAAGTCAAAATCAAGCTTAAATATACGCTGATGATTCATGATGATAGCTTAGAAAGTCTAGAACACGTTGATCAAGGTCTACTAGAAAAGTATTCACCAACCGAGCAGCAAAAGATTACTCGAGCAGTCAAAGATCTACGGGCAATCATGGCCGTTAAGCAAGTCATTAAAACGCAATACCATGAAGTATTGAAAAGGGCCTTTCCCAAAGGCGATTTAGATGGATTGCCATTGATTAAACAGGAACAAGCCTATACAGCCGTGATGTACTATGATCCTGTTTTAAAGCCATGTCAGGCCGAAACGATTGAACAGTGGCAAGCAAACCCACCACAGGTTTTCAGCCGCCCAGAACATCAACAAGGACTAGCTTATTTATCGGGACAGCTGAGCTTAGATCAGTTAGAAAATCATCACTTACAACGGGTTTTAAAGCATGATGGTACTAAACAACTCTTTTTTGGCGAATGCAAAGCCGATCCGACGATTAAGAACAGTCAGATCGAGAAAATCCAAAAGCAGTTAAAAGGGCAACAAGCCAAGGACGACCAGTATAGAAAAGTAAATATGGGGCATTATCAACCGCTAAATTACAAGCCAGTTAGTCCAAGCTACTACTTAAAGACGGCCTTTAGTAACGCAATCATGACTGTTCTATATGCTCGTGATGAAGATTACCAACGGCAAAAGCAAGAACGTGGACTGAAAGAAACCGAGTGGGAAATGAAGAAAAAGCAGCGGCAACACCAAACCCGGAACCGGCATGAAGATGGGGGTATGCACTTGTAATCTAAATGTAAAATTAAAAGTGCACCAACGTGCTCATTTAATGGTACAATGAATCTATAATATAGGGAAAGGAGTATTCACATGTGACAAAGAAACAGGAATGGTTTAGCTTAGCTCAAGCTAGTCTCAAGCTTGAGCGAGGTAGTACGTACGTGAGTGTTTGGTTAAGACGGCACCCTAACGAGTTGCCAAGTGAAATGCTCATGGAAACGGGCAAAGTTAAATTAATATCTGAAGATGGCATTGAATGGATTAAAAACCACATAAAAAAAGAGGGCGTCCTCGTAAGCAGTGAAGTTGCTAACGAGGATCAGCACCTAGAAGTTACGATTCTGGGTGTCACCCTCCTAACAATCCATTTTACCGGGCGGGTTAGGGGAAAGCTAGTTGTTTAGCGTCCCTAACGCGCTTTTTTTGAGGAGGTGATTTAATGAAAGTAGAGAGCTGGCAAGGCATTAATGGCAAGTTACTACATGATGACCAAAAGGCGATTGTGGTTGATGACGACCAAGCACTAACTGACCAGAAGCAGCTACAAGCGATATTAGATCAAGAAGGTCAGCCAATCGATGAAGTTCGGCAAGCAATGATTAAGAAGACCGTTAAACGCCAGTTGAAGACTGAGCCGTTAAAGCTTAGTGGTTGGTTTAATCGCCATCAAGACCGTCAAAATGCTAAAAAGGCCGAAAAATTGGTAAGTGATAAACCGACTCATCAATATAAGCAGATCAAAAATGAAATGACCTTTTTTGGTGAGAGTTTCCTGGAAGGCTTCTTAGGTTTCTATGGCTTAGAAGTTGATAACGCCTTAGACCGTTACGAACATAATTTGCATGTCTTAGAGACCCAAGAATTAGGCCAGTCATCAAAGTTCGTATCACGAAAAATTTGCTACAACTGAATCATCACCAGTATTGTGACCAGCACATTGTAGGTGATATGCGCGATGATACTTGTCCTCAACGTTCCCGAATTTTTGTTGAGTACACTTAGTCCCACGGCGAAGATGAACAAAGATAGCGATGGAATAATAGCCTCCGCGTGAAGTAAAACAAAAATAAGCGCCGTCACGACAACCGCCACCCAATTGCTGAAAAACTTCGACAAATAGTGTTCTATAAAACCCCTAAAAGCTAGCTCTTCACATATAGGACCAAATAGACAAACTGCCAATATCATTGGCCATCTTAATGATCCTTTCAGCAATTGAGCTGTTTCTGACTATAAGACATTCTCACTTGAATGCGGAAGAAAGGCGAGATTATTCAAGACAAGATTGATCACAGTAATGAAAATTGCCCAAATAATCGGCATCAGCAGATATTTTAAAAACGACGATTGCTGTTTTTGTGCTGAAGATCTCTTTTGTATTTTTCGATCTAGTAGCATCAATAACGTTATGGAGATTGCTGCACTACCAAAGACAAAGATCAAGTTTAGTGTGATATTCGTCGTGAAGTAGTCAACAAGCGAAACGCCATCAGCGAGATAAAGTATGGGTATGAATAAGATAATTCCTCAAAGTATGGACTTAGCTTTTTCCAAAACAATGACTCCTGTTCCCAGTTTATAACTCAGACACTCTAAACGCAGAAGCCTTTAAACTAAGTCAGAAACTGACATTCGATTTAACATAACCATAAAAGTACTCTCTCAATCAGAAACTTCCATTTCCTAACAAACAACTAAGCTTTTAGTCCTTTCATCAACTTTCCTCTTTAAGGAATACTTCATACACCCAGTTAACTTACAAATCACCCACCAACCCAACCCGCGCAAAACTCCCGCCCCACAACCGGTCTTCAATTAAAATACAATTAACTTCATGTGTTATTATGGAATCATCAAATAAAGGAGGGCACGTCAGATGCCAGAAGAACAACCAATGGTCCAGTTCAAGGACGTTGAAAAAGTTTATCAAGGCGGGAATGTCGCGGTCGAACATATCAACCTTGAGATTCATAAGGGTGAATTTGTTTGTCTTATCGGGACGTCGGGTTCCGGAAAGACAACCACGATGCGCATGATTAACCGCATGCTGGAACCCAGCGGCGGCCAAATCCTGTTTAACGGCAAGGACATTCACAAAATCGATGCCGTAAAATTGCGGCGTCAAATCGGCTATGTTATCCAAAACATTGGCCTCATGCCGCATATGACCATTTATGAAAACATCACCATTGTCCCGAAGTTATTGAAGTGGCCGGAAGAAAAGCGACGCAAGAAAGCTAAGGAGATGGTGGACCTTGTTGAATTACCGGAAGATTATCTGGATCGCTATCCATCCGAGCTTTCCGGTGGCCAGCAACAGCGAATCGGCGTTATCCGGGCGCTTGCTGCGAATCAGGATCTGATTTTAATGGATGAACCTTATGGCGCTTTGGATCCGATTACCCGTGAGGCTTTGCAGGAACTGATTAAGAATCTGCAGGAGAAGCTTGGTAAGACCGTGGTTTTTGTCACGCATGATATGGATGAAGCGCTCAAGCTCGCAACCAAAATTGTGGTGATGGACCACGGGCATATCATTCAAAATGCGACGCCAACCGAACTGTTGACGCATCCAGCAAACAAATTCGTTGAGAACCTGGTCGGCCAGGATCGATTGGTTCAGGCGCGGGCTGATGTGACCACCGTTGAGCAGATCATGCTGAAGAATCCTGCAGCGATCACGCCAGGCAAGTCACTAGCTGAAGCGATTTCCCTAATGCGTAAACGTCGCGTTGATACGCTGTTGGTGACGGATGATGAAAATCATCTGAAAGGCTTCATTGATTTGGAATCGCTGGAAACCCGGTATCAAAGTGCTACTAGCGTTGGCGACATTACCAAGTCGAGTATCTTCTATGTGAATAAGAACGCTTTGCTGCGCGATACCGCTGATCGCATTTTAAAGCGCGGTTTCAAGTATGTGCCGGTGGTTGATAACGATCAGAAATTGGTCGGTATTGTCACCCGTGCTTCATTAGTTGATGCCGTTTACGACACCATCTGGGGCGAAAATGAAGACGATCAAGCCAGCGATAGCGCCAAAGAGTCGGCAACGCCTACCGATCAGGAACCGGCAACCGATTCGGCAGCGGCAGATGACCGAGACGCACCTAAGGAGGTGTGACCATGTTTGCTTTTTTAAACACACATGGCAGTGAACTGATCACCAAAACCTGGGAACAGCTTTACATCTCGGCAATTGCGTTAGGTCTTGGGGTGATTGCCGCCGTTCCGCTGGGTATTTTGCTGACGCGTTTTCCTAAGACCGCTAAAGTCGTGATCGGTATTGCCAGCATGCTGCAAACGGTGCCATCATTGGCGTTGTTGGCCTTGATGATTCCTTTATTCGGGATCGGAAAAGTGCCAGCTATCGTTGCACTGTTCATTTACTCGTTGTTACCGATTCTGCGGAATACGTATATCGGTATGGAAGATGTCGATCCGGTGTTAATAGACGCGGCTAAAGGTATGGGCATGACGGCGATGCAATCGATTCGGCAAGTCGAAGTGCCTTTGGCGATGCCGGTGATCATGGCGGGCATTCGCTTGTCAGCTATTTATGTCATTGCCTGGGCAACCTTGGCTTCGTACATCGGGGCTGGTGGCCTTGGGGATCTGATCTTCAACGGTTTGAATCTCTTCCAGCCGGATCTGATTATCGGCGGCACGATTCCTGTTACCATTTTGGCACTGGTCATTGACTGGTTGCTTGGGCGGTTGGAATACCACCTGACACCTGTCAGTGAACGCGCTTAGGAGGTGGCAAGATGAAACAGTTCAAAAAATTATTTCTGTCACTTTTGCTGATTCCCGTTCTCTTGTTGAGCGGCTGCGGCTTTCCTGGCTTAGGCGGCTCCGGTAATGACGGGACGGTGCGGATCGCCTCGCAAACCAGTACCGAGTCGCAGATCATGGCCAATATCATTGCCGAACTAATCAGTCACGAGCTAGGTTACAAAACCACGTTGGTCAATAACCTCGGCTCCGGAACCGTGGTGCATCAAGCCATGGTCCGCAACGATGCCGATATTAGTGCTACGCGTTACACCGGCACCGAGATTACCGGCACATTAGGCATGAACCCGGTCAAGAACTCAGCTAAGGCCACCGCCATCGTCAAGCGCGAGTTCAAAAAGCGCTACGATCAGACCTGGTATCCATCTTACGGCTTTTCTGACACTTATGCCTTTATGGTGACGCAAAAAGAAGCCAAAGAAGACAATCTCAACACCGTTTCCGATTTGAAGAAAGTCGCACCGCAATATAATGCCGGCGTTGACTCCAGCTGGATGAACCGGAAAGGCGATGGCTATAGAGATTTTACTAAAGCATATGGCTTTGACTTTAAGCGGGTTTATCCGATGCAGATTGGTCTGGTTTACGATGCCGTTGAAGCAAACCGAATGCAGACAGTTCTTGGCTATTCTACTGATGGACGGATTCGCAGTTACAATCTGAAAGTACTGAAGGACGACAAAAACTTCTTCCCGCCTTATCAGTGCTCATTGGTCGTTAATAATAGCCTTTTGAAGAAATACCCTAAACTAAAACCGTTACTGCATCGCTTAGACGGCAAGATCAACCTGAAAACCATGCAGGAACTCAACTATCAAGTCGACGACCAGTTACTTGAACCAAATGTGGTCGCGCAAAAGTTTCTTGCCAAACACAACTATTTCAAAGGAAGTGACGACTAATGGCTAACATGGATACTTGGCAGCAATTCTGGTATTACCTTGCCAACAATGGTTCCTACGTGCTGAGTCAGTTCGCCCGCCATTTTCTGATTTCGATCTATGGGGTGCTCATCGCAGCGGTAATCGGCATTCCGGTTGGGCTGGCAATTGCGCGCCATCGCACCTTGAGTAACACAGTCATCGGCATCGCCAACGTCATTCAGACCATCCCCAGCCTAGCGATGCTTTCGATCATCATGCTGGGACTCGGACTTGGCGTAAACACCGTCATTGCCACGGTCTTCTTATACTCGCTGCTGCCAATCATCAAGAACACTTACACCGGCATGCAAAATGTCGATAAGAACCTGATGGACGCGGCTAAAGGCATGGGCATGACCCGCTGGCAGTCACTGTATATGGTCGAAATCCCCTTAAGCGTGTCGGTCATCATGGCCGGGATTCGTAACGCTTTGGTCGTCGCCATCGGGATCACCGCAATCGGCGCCTTCGTCGGAGCTGGCGGCCTGGGCGACATCATCATCCGCGGCACCAACGCCACCAACGGCGGAACCATCATCCTCGCCGGCGCGTTGCCGACAGCGCTAATGGCCATCATCTCCGACCTCGTCCTCGGCTTCTTGGAACGCCGGCTCGAGCCGAAAGGAAAGGCTGCTTCATAAAAGTAGGTCTAACAGTTCATAGTTACTAAATAGGACGAGTGAATCTTCACATACGGAGATTCACTCGCCTTTTTTGTTTCTCAAGAGTAATTTGTTAGGATTGCTAATCTACGTAGTTTGGCACGGCCCAGAACTCATTGCCCAAATTCATACTAAATAAGATCTAATATAAGCCGTTTAATCCCACGGCTTTTCTGGTATGCTTTCATCATGCCAAAAATATTTAAATACACCGAAAACCAAATTAATGAGCTCAAGACAACCTTCGAACACCACGAAAATGCGCGTGCAATTCGTCGCGTTCAGGTGGTCTTGCTTCGCGCCCAAGGACACTCAATCAAACAAGTCACCGCTGTAACTGGTGCCAGCAAAGCTAAAATATCTCGCTTGACATGCAAGTATTTTGCAGAGGGACTCGAGGGTCTTTCAAAGACCTGTTAACGAAGGCCGATACCATTATTGTTGCCACCGATAGTGGTCGGGAAGGCTCTAATATTGCGTGGTCAATCATGAGCCAAGCCCAGATTGACGTTAAAAAGAAGACCATTAAGCGGCTATGGTTGAATAGCCTAGAAAAAGACGCCATTATTACCGGCTTTAAAAATCTTGGTGATTGGCACCAAGACTATTTTGAACTAAATGCGGAAATTTTAGCCAATCAGCAAAAATTCGTCGCAAAATTAGACCCCTATCAGCAATTTAAAGACGAAACAGGGCTAATAACATTTATGCAAGCTAAACACGTTCATAAAGGCTCACAGGCCGGTTTAATCAAGGACGTCCAAAAGCAAGGAAAAAACGTGCTAGTCCCCAACTATTCTCGCTATCTAGTCTGCAAAGTGCCATGAATAAACGGTATCATGCCAGTGCCAGCCAGACTTTGGCGGCCATTCAGAGTTTATACGAAGCCAAGTTCCTTAGCTATCCCCGCACCGATTGTGCTTATATCACTGATAAAGAATTTGAGTATTTAATGGCTAATCTGACGAAGTATCTGGGTTTAGTCTCTAAGCAAGTCCAAGCAAATCTGCAAACACCGCAAAAAGAAACGACACCACCGGTGCCCTTTACCGAAGGTACCTTAATTACGGCAATGAAGACGGCCGGTAAAACACTTGATGATGAAGAAGCCCAAGCGATTCTTAAAGATGTGCAAGGCATTGGGACAAGTGCGACCCGGGCCAATGTGCTGGAAGTGTTAAAGAAACGCGGCTACTTAGTTACTGAAAAGAATAAGTTGCACGTCAGTGAAGCCGGAATCACTTTATGTAAAGCAGTCGAACTCGAACCCTTGCTAACTAGTCCAGAAATGACAGCTAAATGGGAGCAAGCGTTACAGCAAATCAGTACCGAAGAACGCACTCCGGATAATTTTTTGAGCCAAATCAAGAAGTTTGTGGCGAAGTTAATCGCTGATGTTCCCACACAATTAACCGGCAATGTAGCCATTAAGCAACAAATCAATCACCAACAGCAAGCGCAAAAAGCCGCCGAAGTATTCTTAGAAACACCGCAAGCGACCGTTTTAAATAAACAGAAGTTTTACATTGTGAAGCCCAAGCAAGGTGAAGATTTTACCTTACCTAAGAAATGGAGCAGTAAGACCCTCGGGAAGACCGCGATCAAAGCACTGGTCACCAAAGGGGAAACCAGCAAACTAAAGGGTTTCAAGAGCAAAAAGGGAAAGTCGTTTGACGCCAAGTTAAAGCTTGACGGCCATAAATTAAGTTTTGATTTTGATTAGAACCTGCCTACCGCCCTGCACTACGTTCCGGTTGGTAAACCCGTCATTTAGGTTCACTTTTATAAAGCTAAAAGTAAACCTAAACAACGGGTGAGATTAGCAAAGCAAAGGAGATCATAAAATGGATAATAAATTAGCAGTTATTGGGAGTGAATTACCAGTTTTACAGGCTAAAGGAACCTACAAGTATTTAAAAGAAATCACTGGTAACGGAGCCTATTATCAAGTGGCTTGGCAAAAATTAGCTGATGGCTACATCGCCCTTTATGGCACGACCCCGATTCAAATCAACGTAGCCCCTATATTGAATGATATTTTTGAAAATGAGGAGGGGTAGACAATGCCGAGTAAAGCAGACGTTAAAGCCTGGAAAGCACAATTAGTCGCCCAAGCCGAACAACAAATCCTAAAATTAACCGATAGTGACCGATTTAAACAGTATCTTAATACCCTGGCTAAATTTCATCATTATAGCGCCAGAAACATTGATTTGATTTATGCGCAAAATCCGCAAGCCACTCAAGTCGCGGGCTTTAAGCAATGGCAGACGGCTTTTAACCGCACCGTCAAACGAGGCGCAAAAGCGATTCGGATTGCGGCTCCGATCATTAAGAAGCTAACACCAGCCGAGCAGAAGCATCTTGATACCACCGATGAGCGCGCCATTGTCGGTTATCGCTATCTACCCGTCTTTGATGTGGCACAAACTAGTGGTGAACCAGTGTTAAGTGCTAAAGACTTTGTCAAAGAAAATTTGGCCGATCATCAGAATGTGACAAGCTTATATAACGCGTTCAAAGATTATTTAAACCAGCAAACCGACCTTAAAGCCGTGATCCATAGTGCTTTAAGTGAGATCCAGCAAGTGAGCAACAAAGTGATTGAGCTTAGCGATGGCTTAACCAAACAATTAGGCTTACAAGAAGCCCAAAAAGAGCCTGAGCATAATCTAAAAAAGCTATCAGCCCATGATCTTAATAAGTCCTATCAAGGCTTGCAACAACAAGTTCAGCAAGCAACTAGTCCACAACAAAAAGCGCAATTAAAAAATCAGTTAAACGATGTGCACCAAGAAATTAGTGATCGAACTCAAAAACAACTGAAAGCATTTGCTGAAGAAAATCCGGAAATCAAACAACCTGATCCTGAATACGATCAAAGTCTGAAACGTTAGCCAGCTTTTAAAGGACATGCTATAATGGAAACAGAAAAGGAAGCCCCGCCGAAAACAGGACTTCCCACGCAAGCCGCTTCAAAGGCGGTGGCATTAGTTAAAAAATGATAGTTGAGTCACCCTGTAACCTAGCCAAAGTTACGCAGGGCGGCTTTTTTATTTGTTCCTTTTGTCGATGTATGTTAGCAACGCTAAAATAAACATTGCAAACAGCAACATCAACGAGAGTGTCTGGAAGACGCTCATTGACTGTGAAACCTTCCTGAAGATTATTCCATGTTCCCATGGGCCTCACCTCGCAAGGGATCAGACTGCCCTTTATTAAAAAGCGCAGCGACTTTTTCGAAATACGATTTATCTAATAGATACTCATTATGTCTCATCTTTTACACCTGTTTCCATTTGGAATTCAGATAAGAAATCACGCATATACTTTGTTCGACGACTGGCTTCTTGCTTTCCCGTTCTGGTATTCATTGAACTTGCTAATTTCAGTAGCTTTTCATAAAAGTGATTGATGGTTGTACTTTTGTGATGGCGATAATCATCGTGTGTTTTGATTTCCTTCACTGATATTTTGGGATCGTATATTTCCTGTCCAGCGTGCCCGCCGTAAGCAAATGCACGTGCTATGCCGATTGCACCTAGTGCATCAAGTCTATCAGCGTCCTGAACACATTTACCTTCGTTAGAAAGCTGGTAATGGTGTTCAATGTTGTCAGAATATGACATATGTTGGATAATATCTAAAATGTCTTCTCTAGCCGGAGTTGCAATATTCTCATGGCTAAGTATAATTCGTACTTCTCTCAGTCTATTCTTTTTATCTGCAGTGACTTTTTCGTCTATGGTGTCATGCAAATAGCTAGCTGCTTTCACAACATACAGACCAATATCAGTTTCATCTTTTTTAAAATCTTCTGTATATATTTTCTGAGCTAACTTAGCCACTCTTTGGGCATGAAGAAAATCATGCCCAGTTGGATCAAAGGCCATATTTTCTTTAGAAAATGATTTTATATCATCTAAACTCATTACTCTTTATCTCCTTTAATTACTTTATTTCGTAAAGCTATCAAGCATAGAGAAATTGTGAATACGGCAACAAAAAACAAAATCAAGAAATTGATTGCTAACCCCCATTTTGTCCCTGAAATTACACTCCCTTGTTGTTTCTGCAATAAAGAAACAATAGAGGACGATATTGCAATTCCAACTGCTCCTGAATAAGCTTGAACCGTCATATAAATCGAATTACCATCATTTACTAACCCAGCAGGTAATTGAGACAAACTATAGGTCATGATGTTACTGTAGCTAAAGCTCAATCCCACCATAAAAAGCATATATATTAAAACCAGCCCGCCAATACTTGGTGTAAATAGGTTGGCGCCCAAAAAGGTCAGTCCAATGATTATACAGCCACTTATAATGGGTAAGCGGGGTGCAGTTTTATCGTAAATAATACCAGCAACCACCGATAGCACTGCATCAATCACAGCGGCAGGAGCAATTAGAAAACCTACCAAACCAGGTGACTGGGCAAAAAGTATTTGTAGCACATTAGGGATTAAGTATGACATACTCAAAGAACTGAATTGCAATAGAAAAAAAGCACTTAACAACTGCAAAAAGCGTTTGTTTTTAAAGAGACTTAATTCCAACAATTTATGGCTCTTATGCTTCTCATTAAGAAGGAAAAGTAAGCCACTAAAAAAAGCTGTTCCTAGTAAAAATAAATACAATTTAAAAGAGCTACTGTTAGCAGTCAAGTTAACAATAAACATCAACGTCGTTGTCAAAAAAATGGCCAAGAAAATGCCCCCACGGACATCAAAGGGAACGTAATGAACCGGTGAACTTTGTTCAATGCTAAGCTCACCAAGCAGCCAGGTAACCATAATAATTGGTATTAAAATTATAAATAGAAAATGCCAATTGAATGTGTCCTGAATTATGCCACCATATATGGGACCCACTGCTGGTGCAAAGGCAATAACTAAGCTACCTAGCCCCATAAAAGTGCCAACTTTTTTCTTTGGCACTTGATCTAGTATGACAGCAAACATCAACGGTAACGCGATTCCATCAGCAATGCCTTGACATAAGCGGCCTAGCAAAACTAAATTAAAGCTGTTGGAAAAGCTTGCAATCAACGTACCGACTAAAAAGCTTAAGCACGAAACTCTAAATAAAGTTACCACACGAAACCGTCTTAAAAAGAATGAACCCAATGGAATCAAACTAGTTGAGACTAGCATATATCCAGTAGTCAACCATTGAACTTGACTGATAGGTATAGAAAAATACGTTGTTAATTGTGGGAAGGTTATGTTTAACGCTGTTTCAACCACTATTCCTAAAAAGCTTAAAAGACCAATCGAAATTATTGCGCTCAATAGTTTGTTGTGTTTCTCTTGAACCAAGAATTGCACCTTCCAAACACTACATATAGTTTTTATTACATATTATACCACTATATATGGTTCTTAGGCCGTTGCTCCTACATATTTTCAAGAACGAACAATAGTTTCTCTAGCCTTTGAGAAACTACACTTAAAATAGTCGCAAGTCCGTTATAGCCATGCTATAATGTAAACAGAAAAAGGAAGCCCCGCTAGAACAGGGCTTCCCATGTAGAGCCGTTTAAGACGGTGGCAAAGTTTAATAATAGATTAAATAATCCGTTAGCCCTGCCAAAAGCTAAGACGGATTATTTTTTTTGCTGACTTTTGATCAGCTCAACAATTAATGCAATCAAGGCCACGATAAATGTACCGAAAGCTAGCATTAATTGTAAAGCGTC
This sequence comes from Companilactobacillus halodurans, assembly GCF_009600995.1. Taxonomy (NCBI): domain Bacteria; kingdom Bacillati; phylum Bacillota; class Bacilli; order Lactobacillales; family Lactobacillaceae; genus Companilactobacillus; species Companilactobacillus halodurans. Next base: position 20,086 of record NZ_VDFO01000046.1, read on the forward strand.
CGAAACGGACACTTAGGCTACTCCTTTCGTTAGGATTTATGGGCTTTAAAGGTTTAACACCATAAGCACCGCCTCCGATCGGAAATAGCCACCGCCTTAACTTCTCTACTTGATTCATTATACAGAGATATAATTCTTTTAGAAACATATTTTTAAATCAGTAGTGTACTTCATTCTAACCTGGATTAGTGTATTAACGTAAGTCATCTTAGTAAGAACATTGAGCATAAAAATACGGTAATTGATTCATTTTATCAGAGTGCTTGCTTATATCTATAGGAGGTTCTATTTTGAATATTCAATCTGTAAATAGTTTTTTAAGCAAAAAAGCAGAATCCCTAAAGTCTATAAAAGCTAATGTAACAGTTGATGGAAGAGGTTTGCTACCACGATTTTTCTATAGAGGACAGTCAAATGACTTCAAAAGTAGTAATAACGTTGCTAGCATCTTTAGACAAAAAGAGCTCTCCGGATATACCCATGAATATTCATTTACTAATGAGTACATGCGTAGGTACGCAAACGATTTTAACAATTTAGAAAACAATTTTTCTCGCCTGTCTTATATGCAACATTTTGGCTTGCCAACTAGGTTATTAGATGTAACGACCAATGCTCTTGTCGCTCTTTATTTTGCCTGTCAATCTCATCTTGATTCTGAAGGACATGAAACAGACGGGATAGTTACCATGTTTTTTTCTAACAAGACACAAAATATTGATGATTTCACATACTATAGTAGTCGCAGTGACACCGTGGAAGTCTTATCAACATTAGCATTGATGGACGAAGAAAAAAAGAAAAGTATTTATAGAAAAATATCTTCTTTCAACAAAAATATTGATGATTTGTTGAAAGAAGATGAAAATCATTTATACCAAAGTTGGTACATGGATCTGGTCAAGCAGTTCCCAGAGGGCTATTATGAACAACTTTCTGAGGAAAACCAAAAAGTATATGACTCACTAAATGATTTCTATAAAGAAATAAATCAGTCTTATGAAATGCAATGCCTGTATCATGATATTAAAAGAGATACTGGTTATTTTGCTGATCTAATCAACTTTAGAACTTTACTTCACCCATTTTTCGTCGAACCTTCAATTAATAATGAACGCTTACGAGCTCAAAGTGGTTTTTTCCTTTTTGAACCTTATGATGGTACATCATGTAGCTTGGAAAATATTCATGATGATATTGATAACAAAGTATCTCTGTACAATGGACACAATGAGCCAATTAGATTAGTAATTCCTGGTGAAAAAAAGCAACAAATTTTAAACGAATTAAATCAATCATTGGAAATAAACCAGGCTACTTTATTTCCAGACAAAGAAAATGTGGCTAGTTATATAAAAAATAATTTTTAATAAAAAATGTTTAAAGGCCATTAGGGCATACCCTAGTGGTCTTTTTTATTTCTGTGCTATACTAGGAATTACAAGTGTTCATTAGAACTGTCCAAAAGGAGAATTGGAAATGGCTAAAATCGGTTATGCGCGTGTGAGTTCCAAGGAGCAACATTTAGATCGACAGTTAGCGGCTTTAAAAGACGTTGATAAATTATTTACGGATAAATTAAGTGGGGCTAACACTAATCG
>NZ_VDFO01000047.1:0-19736 GCF_009600995.1 Companilactobacillus halodurans
ATATGTATATTACTATAACAACAAAAGGATAAGGACAAAATTGGCCGGAAAGACACCGGTAGAATACCGGAATCTTTCCGACCAACTGATTGCCTAAAATAAACTCCAATTAATGGGGTTCACTTCAATTCAGGATTTGGTCGTCTTTTTTATATAATAATAAAAATATGGTCGATAAATTAAACGTTATTTTGACGGATAATGTGCTTTATGTTCATTTTTGTTCGCATTAATTTCAAAAAAGACAAAAAAACAGCTCATCTGGGGGATGGGCTTGTTTTTTGTCACACTTACGTGTAACGGCATTACCAGTAGTGTTAGAAGGTAAAGGGTATGAATGCTTGTGAGGTTTCCATATTTTGTCAAATAGAGAGGGATTTGTTAATTAATTAATGAAAGCATTCAAAGTAAATTATTAATGAGTTGACACATTATAAATGAGAATTGATTGAGGGGGGCAATTCAAATTTATTTTTGCTAGTAAATTAGATTACGATATGAGGATGTACCGCAATCCGATTAAAGAGTTTAAAAGGAAGGAATTGCATGTCATATCTTTTACCTCTTTCACGGTTATAAATATAGCACACGTGTTTAAACAAATAAATTCAAATTTAGAAAAAATAATTATTTGTTTTTAATATCACAAACTGGTTGTTTTATGAGACTATGATAGTACCTTCAATTCTGCGTTCTCGGTGAAAGATAATACGCAAATTCACTGATTGTGTGGAATAACGAGGGGTAATTATGGTTATTATTCCTAATATAAATATTTGTGATATATTTTTCTAATTATTTTGTAAACGCTTTAATTATATGGAAGAATTAACTATAATTAAAATAAAAAAGGATGGTAGTTATTATGAAGGTAAGTATTGTAGGTTGTACACATGCAGGAACATTTTCAGCAATGAATATTCTTCAGGAGCACCCAGATTGGGAAGTTTCTGTCTTTGAAAGAAACGATAACCTTTCTTTCTTGTCATGTGGTATCGCACTTTGGGTCAGTGATCGTGTTTCTGATCCTAACAAGATGTTTTATGCTTCACCAGAAGCTTTGACAAAACTTGGCGCTCACATGTACATGCAACATGATGTCACAGATATCGACTTCGATAATAAAAAGCTAGCAGTAAAGAACCTTGTTAGTGGGGAAACATTCGAACAAGACTATGACAAATTGGTTATTACAACTGGTTCTGCTCCTGTTGTCCCTCCAATCGACGGTATTGATTCAGACCGTGTTATGCTTTGCAAGAATTGGACAAACGCTACTGAACTAAAAGAAAACTCGAAAGACATCAAGAGTGCTGTCGTAATCGGTGCCGGTTATATCGGTGCTGAATTGGCTGAAGGTTATTCTACACTTGGTAAGGAAACAACTTTGATCGATGCTTTGCCACATGTTTTGGATAAGAACTTCGATCCTAATATGTCAGCTGTTGCTGAACAAGATTACAAAGACCATGGTGTTAAATTGGGTCTAGGTGAAAAGGTTGTTTCATTTGAAGAAACAGACCACAGCATTATCGTCAAGACTGACAAGAACAGTTATGAAGCTGATATTGCTGTTATGTGCGTTGGCTTCCGTCCTAATACAAAGATGTTTGCCGACCAATTTAAGACATTGCCAAATGGTGCTTTAATTGTCGATAAGTATATGCACACAAGTAAAAAAGATGTCTTCTCAGCCGGAGACGCTGCATCAGTTCACTACAATCCAACAAATGACGACCAATACATTCCTTTAGCAACTAACTCAGTTCGTCAAGGTATCTTAGTTGGTAGAAATATTGAAAAAGATACGACTGCTTATATCGGTACACAAGCAAGTTCAGCTGTTGAATTATTTGGCAGAACATATGCTGCCAGTGGTTTGACTAAGACTCATGCCGATGTTTTGGGTAAGAAAGTTGAAGAAGTGTCATTGGAAGATAACTATCGTCCTGAATTCATGTTGTCCACAACTCCTGTCTTGATGAATCTCGTTTGGGATCCAGAAACAAGAGTTGTCTTGGGCGGTGCGTTGACAAGTAAATATGATGTTTCACAATCTGCTAACTTGTTGTCATTAGCCATTCAAAAGAAAGTTACGATCGATGAGTTGTCGATGGTCGACTTCTTCTTCCAACCAAACTTTGACAAGCCAGTTAACTATGTCAGTGCTTTAGCTGGAGCTGCCGTTGAAAAGGCTAATTCAAAAGTTTCAGAATAAAATAAGAACTCCCTGATATAGATACAAAGGAAACTGCTGATTTTTAAGTAAATCAGCAGTTTTTTTATTCTTAATATAAGTATCTAAAAAAGGCTAGTGATGATATTCTTGAGTTAAATAAAATGGTGAGGATTAGACAATGGAAGATGATGATTTTCTTTTGCGACAAATTAAATCGATTGCCGAGGGATTTGGTTATTTAGCTGGGAAAAAGGGTCATGAGAAAACTGAAATTGTTTATCAGCAGCAACAAAATCAAAAAGGTTTGCTTTACACGAAATTAGATGATTTGCTCTTGCATAAAAAATATGAAGCAGCAATCCACTTAGTCTATGAACAAAAATTTGAATTAGACCGAAATAGTTATTATGAATTGGGATTATGGCTGATTGAAAAATTGAAACGCGATGATTCAACAATGAATCCTTTATTATTGCAGGAATTTTCTACTAATATGGACAAGTATAAAGACAAACGTACGAGCTAATTCACAGATTATTCTTATTTAAGATATTTAAAATTCACATATACCAGTTATGATGTATTCATAGTCAAATTTGACTATCAATAAAAACGAGGTGAATTTTATGAAAAAACATCCTATTCTCGTTCTCACAGGTGTTTCAGTTTTAGCGACTATTTGCACTAAAATGATTAGAAGCCGCAATGAGAAGAGATTCTTGTACTAAAATCTCCAAATTTTCAAAAATACAAAACAAACGAATCAAAACCATTCAAAAAATTCGATTCCGATAACTAATTTTTTTAAATAAAATATATATAAAAACGATCTTGAGAGTCTGCGTGAGCAGACTCTTTTTTTGTCTTTCTTTGCATTTAAAGAATATATCTCATATTATTTGAGTAGTTAGGAGATAAAAATATGATAAAACGTCGTTTGCCTTATTATTTCGGAGCTTTTTTCATAAATCTCATTATAATTTCGATAATTTTTGCTGCTTCGCAGTTAGTTCCTTTTGGGAGCAACAATTTTTTGAGTAGCGACTTAGGAACTCAATATTTGGCCTTTTTGACCGAATTGAGAAGACAACTAGTTTCTGGCAATGTGCATCTGTACTTATTCAGCCAGTCTTTAGGGGACAATTTTTTTCCAGTTATCAGTTACTATTTGCTATCACCCTTCAATTTATTGTTGGTACTGTTTAGTCCCAAAGGGATTCCCGCTGCAGCCAATATTATCATCATGCTAAAAATTTCCACCATGGGCGTTTCCATGGCCTACTTTTTAACGTCATATTTTAAAAAGAGAGGGATGGCTAATTATTTATTCACGATTGCGTATAGTTTTTGCGGATTCGTAGCCTCTTACTTTTATGATTTGATGTGGTTGGATGCTCTTATCATGTTGCCACTGGTTGCGGTTGGCGTGATGCTTGTTATCAAGCAACAGAAATATATTTTGTACTATTGTTCGATTTTATTAGCAATTATTTTTAACTATTATTTGGGATACATGCTGTGTATTTTTTCAGTTTGTTTCTTCGTATATATTGCTCTAGAGGAAAAACTGTTTCAAAGAAAAATCAAATGGCACATTATTCGTAATTATTTAATGACCTCTATTTTGGCAGGGCTAAGTTCAGCTGTTGTTTTAATTCCAACTCTAGTTGGGATGTTGAAGACTGCCAAAACTTCCTTTAATTTGTTCAATTATTTGCCTTCAGCTCGTTTTGGACTAGAGGCTTTAACTGAACTTGGTATTGGTGGCAATACTTTTCAACAGCGCTTGGAACATGGTCCTTCAGTCTTTATGACGACTTTGATTTTGATTTTATTATTGAGCTATTTCTTCAGTTCTAAAATTTCTAATCAAGATAAAGCTCACTCGCTGATTCTTTTAGGCGTTCTTTTAGTCAGCATGTTTGTAACCACGTTTAATACTGTATGGCACATGTTTCAAAATCCCGCAGGATTTCCATTTCGCAATAGTTTCATTTTTTCTTTCGTCTGTATTTTTATCGCTTATAAAGCTTTTGACAAAGGAGTCTTTCAGGAAAGCGACACCATCATCAAGAGTACTTGCGTCGCTGGCATCCTGATTTGTTTGGGTTATTCGACAGAATGGCTTTTGCCAAGAATCATTGAAAAATTAGGATTCGACCGTCCCGATAATCCTTATGATGGACGTTATTTTTGGCTCAGTATCGCCTGTATCGTGATTTCAGGGACATTATTGCTTTTATTGAATCGTAATCAGAAATTTTTAAGTTTAATGCTGATTATGGTGGCCTTTGAAGTGATTGCTAATTTCAATGCAGTCATGGGGACAGCTGGATTAGGCAATCAATTGGTTTACCGCAGCGAATTTGCTAAGGAAAACAATATTTTAAAGGATGTCAAAAATCAAAGCCATAAAGGGCAGCGCATCATCGTTTCAAAATCTGGACTCAATAAAGCTTTTCCTGAGAAGTATAATAATTATAATGATCCGATATTATTCAATATCAATGGACTAAGTTTGTATAGTTCGACTTTGGATCAAAATACGCTCGAAATGATGCATAATTTAGGATATTTTAGTTTGAACGTTAGAAGAATCAGTTATTATGGCGGCACTAATTTAACTAATGCCTTGTTAGGTGTCTATTATCGAGTTCGACAATGGGATAATCATTATCATGTTGAAGAAAACTATAATGCTCCATCAATGGGCTTCTTAGTTGACCCCGATGTTTATAATTTCAAGATGTATCAAAAAAGAGCGCTCTCCAATCAAGACCGCCTGTGGCAAGCTCTTAATGGCAATAGTCAGGAATACTTAAAAAATGTCATAATCAACAGTATGCAACAAACCGAATTTAACAATAAGACGCTTTACACTTACCAATTGAGCACTCGAGCTAGTGGGCCGCTTTATTTTTACGTTTCACCGATGAATTACGTCAAAGCAAGAATTTACGTCAATGGCAAGCGGATTAAAACGGCAGATAAAAATGTTTACAGTGCAGCTTCGATTCGATTGGGTCATTTCAAGAACAAGCAAAAAATTCAAGTGAAGATATTGACTGACAAAGCGCTCGATGTTGATCCTGATTATTTCCAGTCCTTAGATCAAACTAGTTTTCTAAAGACTTTGCAAAAATTTCGGCAGAATTCCTTGCAGATTAGTTCCGACCTCAATCATGATACTGTTAGAGGGACGATTTCTGTTAAGAACAAATCTCCAATGTTGTTCAGCATTCCTTATGACGACGGGTGGCAGGCGAGTGTTGATGGTAAAAAAGTCAAAATCCACAAAGTCGTTGAGAATTTAATGGCAATTAATTTAAAACCTGGTAAGCATCAGGTGGTTTTGAATTATCAAGTGCCCGGATTGAAGCTAGGCTGGATAGTTTCCGGAATATCGGTTATTCTGTTTATTAGTTTTAGTTTATTAGAAAAATCAAAATATTGGAAAAATAAATCTAAAGAATAAATTTTATAACAAAATATTAAAAATGAAGGCAATTGTTTGCAAAATTAGCTAGATGTTATAATATTTTGATGTGAAGCGTTTACATAAAAATGAGGTGAAATGATGTCAAATGAATATATTATGTCCATTGATGAAGGTACAACTAGTACTCGGGCGATAATTTTCGATCAAAAAGGAAATAAAATTGCCGATGCTCAACGTGAATTCACTCAGCATTTTCCTGAACCCGGTTGGGTCGAACACGATGCAAACGAAATTTGGAATGCGGTGCAGTCGACTATCGCAAATGTTTTTATCGAGTCTGGCATTAAACCAAAACAAATCAAAGGTATCGGTATTACGAATCAACGTGAAACGACCGTTATTTGGGATAAGAATACTGGCTTGCCAATTTATAATGCGATTGTTTGGCAAAGTCGCCAAACTTCTGACATTGCTAATCAATTAAAAAAAGATAATTATGAAGATTTAATTCATGAAAAAACAGGCTTATTGATTGATCCATACTTTTCAGCTACTAAAATTCGCTGGATTTTGGATCATGTTGACGGGGCTCAAGAACGTGCTGAAAATGGCGATTTGCTCTTTGGAACCATTGACAGTTGGTTGCTTTGGAAATTGTCTGGGGGAGCTTCTCATGTGACTGACTATTCAAATGCTAGTCGGACGATGCTCTTTAATATTCATACTTTAAAATGGGATGATGAAATTCTAAAGATTTTGAATATTCCTAAGAAGATGCTGCCACAGGTGCGTCCAAACTCAGAAGCTTATGCGAAAACTAAGGATTATCATTTCTACGGTTCCGAAGTTCCTATCGCTGGTATGATAGGTGATCAGCAGGCTGCCTTGTTCGGCCAAATGGCTTTTGAACCCGGAATGGTTAAAAATACTTATGGTACCGGGGCTTTTATCGTTATGAATACTGGTGAAGAACCTCAATTGTCAGACAATAATTTGTTGACGACGATTGGTTATGGTATCAACGATAAAGTTTATTATGCGTTGGAAGGTAGTATTTTCGTAGCTGGTTCAGCAATTGAATGGTTGCGTGATGCAATGCACTTGGTGGACACGGCTCCAGAATCTGAAGAGGCTGCTTTAGCTTCAAATGACGATGATGAAGTTTATGTCGTTCCAGCCTTTACCGGTTTAGGCGCTCCTTATTGGGATGCCGATGCCCGTGGTGCTGTCTTTGGATTGACGCGTGGAACTTCAAGAAATGACTTCATCAAAGCTACTTTGCAATCATTAGCTTATCAATCTCGTGACGTTATCGAAACGATGAAAAAAGATACTGGTATCGATATTCCAACATTGAAAGTTGACGGTGGTGCAGCCAATAATCGCTATTTGATGCAGTTTCAAGCTGATATTCTTCAGACCCCTGTTCAAAGAGCAAAGGATTTGGAAACAACTGCTCTAGGTGCAGCATTTTTAGCTGGACTAGCAGTAGGGTATTGGGATAATCTAGATGATATCAAACAGCAATATGCGACCGGCGCAACTTTTGAACCAGAAATGGAACAAAAGCGAGCTGATTACTTGTACGAAGGTTGGAAGGAAGCCGTTAGTGCAACGAGAAAATTCAAGCATAAGGCAACAAAATAAAGGCGGAATGCGCCTTTTTTAGTGTTTAGGAGTAAATAATAGAGATGGATAAAGAATATATTTTAGCAATCGACGAGGGGACTACGACTGCGCGGGCAATTATTTTTGATCACAATGGAAAAAAAGTTGCCATAGCTCGACACCCAATTAGACAAATCTTGCCTAATCCTGGCTGGGTCGAACACGAGCCAAATGAAATCTGGAATGCCGTTCAAACGACAATTGCTACAGCTTTAATCGATTCAGGGATTAAACCTAAGCAAATCAAAGCTATCGGAATTGCTAGTCAACGTGAAACTACGGTTGTCTGGGATAAAAATACTGGTTTGCCAATTTATAATGCGATTGTTTGGCAAAGTCGTCAGACTTCAAGATTAGCTAATGATTTAATTAAAAATGGCTATAAAGACGAGATTCATAAAAAAACTGGTTTGATTATCAGTCCATACTTTTCAGCTACGAAGATTCGTTGGATTTTGAATCATGTTGAGGGTGCCCAAGAAAAAGCTGAAAAGGGCGATTTGTTATTTGGGACCATCAATACTTGGCTTTTATGGAAGTTAACTGACGGCGAGAGCTTCTTGACCGATTACGCTAATGCAAGTCGGACAATGCTCTTTAATATCAATACATTAAAATGGGATGAGGATTTATTAAAATTATTTAATATTCCTAAAGCGATGTTGCCAGAAGTTAAATCAAATTCTGAAATCTTTGGTATTACGAAGAATTATCAATTTTACGGTTCAGAGATTCCGATTTCAGGGATGACTGGGTCGCAACAAGCCTCATTATTTGGTCAGATGGCTTTTGAAAAGGGCATGGTCAAGAATACCTATGGAACTGGTGCTTTTGCCGTTATGAACACCGGTGATAAGCCTGCTTTATCAGACAACAATCTGTTAACGACGATTGCCTATGGGATCAATGGCGAAGTCAAGTATGCCTTAGAAGGAAGCGTCTTTGTTGCTGGAGCTGCTTTACAGTGGTTGCGAGATGATATGCGCTTGATCAGTTCGACGCCGTCGACTTCTAAAATTGCTAAGCAGTCGACTGATCAAAATGAAATTTATGTGGTACCAGCCTTTGCTGGTCTGGGTGCACCATATTGGGATAATCAGGCTCAAGGCACCATTTTTGGCATCACTCGAGGAACGACGGATAAAGATTTGGTCAAAGCTACGCTTCAAGCAATTGCTTATCAAACAAAAGATATTATCGAAACGATGGCTTCTGACGCAAAGATGCCAATTGAGGTCTTAAAGGTTGATGGGGCAGCTTCTGCCAATGATTATCTGATGCAATTTCAAACTGACATCTTGAATATTTCTTTACAACGTTCTTCAGAATTGGAAACAACTTCTTTAGGCGTAGCTTTTATGGCTGGATTAGGAGTTGGCTTTTGGAAAGATTTGGATGATATCAAAAAAAATTATCAAATCGGAAAAACTTACGAACCAAAAATGGAACAGACAGTTAGGAAAGATTTGTATAACGGTTGGAAGGAAGCGGTTTCGGCAACCATGGCCTTTAAGCATAACGATTAATAATAAGAGAGTATCTTAAAAGACTCTTATTTTTAATTGTTGATATATAAGGATTTTGATGATTTTTATTAAAAACACTTTGACATAGACGCTTTGTAAGTTTAATATTAATCTATCGTTGTGTAATGTGAGGAGAATTTTTTAATGGATAAGAAAAAGGACCGAGGATTTTTCGGTCAGCCGATTGGCTTGCGTACCTTATTCTTAACTGAATTTTGGGAAAGATTCAGTTATTATGGTATGCGTGCTATTTTACTTTTCTACATGTATTATGCTGTAGAAAAGGGCGGACTTGGTATGAACCAAACTACCGCCGCATCTGTTATGTCCATTTATGGTTCATTAGTTTACATGTCTAGTGTGCTGGGTGGATATATCAGTGATAGACTTCTAGGAGCTAGAAGAACTGTCTTCTGGGGCGGTGTCTTGATCATGTTTGGTCACATCGTCTTGTCACTACCAATTGGTCAAGGAGGTCTATATATTTCTATAGCCTTGATTACTATTGGTACTGGTTTATTGAAACCAAATGTTTCTGAAATGGTTGGTGGACTTTATACAGAAGGAGATCCAAGACGTGATTCTGGTTTCAGTATTTACGTTATGGGTATCAACTTAGGTTCACTGATTGCACCACAAGCTGTAACAACTATGTGGAATCACTTTAATTTCCATGCTGGTTTCTCATTGGCTGCTATTGGTATGTTCATTGGGTTAATTGTTTACTGGTGGGATGGTCGCAAGTACTTGCCAGAATCAAGCATGCATGCACCAGACCCTATTACCGGAGAAGAACGTGCTAAATTCTTCAAACGTTTGACTTGGGGAATCGTGGCAGTAATTATTATTGTTGCTGTAATGTTCTTTGCCAATGCCTTCAATGTTGATAACTTTATTACGATTCTAAGTATCTTAGGTATCGCCTTGCCAGTTGGTTACTTCGTAATGATGCTAACAAGCAAGAAAGTTACTAAGATTGAAAAATCTCGTGTTGTTGCTTATATTCCGCTATTTATCGCCGCTGCAATTTTCTGGGCAATTGAAGAACAAGGTTCAGTTATCTTGGCCTTGTTTGCCGCTCAACAAACGCAGCTTAACTTTGCTGGATTCCAACTATCAGCACCACAGTTCCAAATGCTTAACCCATTCTTTATTATTATCTATACACCATTCTTTGCATGGTTATGGATTAAGTTGGGCAAGAGACAACCATCATCTCCATCTAAGTTCTGGATGGGATTAGTTGCCACAGCTCTTTCATACTTCGTCTTGATTATTCCTTTGATGGGATTAGGCGCAGGTGGAAAAGTTAGTCCACTTTGGTTAGTACTAAGTTGGGGTATTATTGAAATTGGTGAAATGTTGATTTCCCCAGTTGGATTGTCAGCTACAACTAAATTGGCACCAAAGGCCTTCTCATCTCAAATGATGAGTATGTGGTTCTTAGCCGATTCAGCCGGACAAGCCGCTAATGCTCAATTAGTTAAGTTATTCAAGCCAGGAGATCCTCAAAACGAAATGATGTTCTTTGGTGTCACTGGTATCGTGACACTTATTGCCGCAGTTCTCTTGATCATGTTTGTTCCAAGAATCAAGAAGTTGATGCAAGGTGTTAACTAACATTTAAATATCAAAAAAGTCATGACTTTGTGGTCATGGCTTTTTTGTTGTATTAGATAAATTTCAATTCAACTGGTATTCATTTACTGAATTAAAATAATGTTGAAATTTGATAAAAAATCAAGAAATAATCAAATGATTCAGTATCTAATAAGAACTTTTTATTCCAATAAATTATAATTTTATAATCATAAATTATATGAGAAAGTTTTATAGCATGAATAAAACTGCCTTATTATCAAAATAATGTAAAATAAATTTAATTTTATAAAAAGCGTTTCCATTGTACAATAATCAGTGAAGTAAGGAGGCGTTAATTTTTTATGAAAAATTGTATCAAAAAAATGATTTTTGGAACAATTGCTATTTTGGGATTATTCCTTGGATTTATGCAAGGTACTAATGTTAATGCTGCAAGTGACGATACTAGCTCTTCAAGTACCTCAACATCAACGACGACTACAGCACCATCTGATGTTGATGAACAAAGTTTTGGTGACAATGCAACTTGGTCAATCAAAGACAATGTTTTGTATTTGAGTGGTTCTAGTATTGATGAAACGGAAACTGTGAGTTATGACGAAGGGCAAGTCATTAAAGTTCCTTGGTTTGAACAGTATTCTAGTTTAAAAAATGTAACTAAGGTAGTTATTACTGGGACTGGCACTGATGGAAAATTAAAATTACCTGCCAATTCAGCTGGTTTGTTTAGAAATTTGCCTTCCGTTACGGAATATGAAGGATTAGACAATCTAGATGTAAGCGACGTAACTGATTTTACAGATATGTTTCAAAGAAATACTACCATTACGAATCTTGACCTAAGTAGTTTTAAAACTGATCAGACTGTTGATATGACGGAAATGTTTCAATATGATACTTATTTGGAAAGTGTTGATTTAAGTGGTTTTACAGGTTCCGATTTAACTGTTAAAAATATATTCAGTGGTACCTATAATATTGATAAAATCGTATTAGGCAATTTGAATTTAGAAAATGCCGGTTTCACATATTCCTCTTCAAAAGTAAAATGGGTCAATACTGATTCTTCTGATACAACGGGAGAATCGTATCCTAACGGAGAAGGAACATGGAGACTTAAAGTTACTAGTGATGCTACTAATTATGGAGATCAAACCTTTGATGGGGTTAATACACTTTTAGTAAATATAGACCCAACTTCTTTTGGAGAAAAAGGTGAAAACTTTGAAGATGTTTTATTGAGTGATTCTACCGATTATCAAAAGGTCGTTTTGGATGGTGATGCCTATTGTTGGGAATTAACGATTCCTGAGGAAGATTTACCTAAGTATGTGGGAGATACTATTAAAATAGAAGCTCCAGAAGTATCCGGATATACGCCGGACGTGTCATATATCGAATTAACGGCAAAATATAACAATCAAACATCAACAGGAAGTTTTTACAATACCACAAATATTAATGAAAGTGGTACTCAATATTATTTAAGCCTTACACCTACGTATGACCACATTGTCAATGCTAAAGTAAGTACATCTTCTCTTTCAGCTAATATTCCATTCTCTTATGTTTTTTATTACACAAAAGATTCAGATGATAGCTCAACAACTGGCGATGAAGATGATGACGACAATTCAACGACAACCGGCGATGAAGACGATGATGACGGTAATTCAACAACAACCGGCGATGAAGATGACAACGGTAATTCATCATCTAACTCAGATTCAAATTATGTAGATAAAGAACAAACCGTTTCAACATATCCAGATCGTAAGGCAGTCAAAGTTTACGATAAGAACGGTAATTTAAATGAGACAGTGGAACTAGCACCAAATACTGACTGGTATTCAGACCAAGAAGCTACTATCAATAATGAAAAGTATTATCGAGTAGCAACTAACAAATGGATTAAAGCAAGTGATGCTTATGTTTACAAGTCTGTTGATAAAGTTGTCAAGACTAAGGATGTTGAATATGAATCACTCAAGAATTCTCATGGTAAAGCAGTAACTAATCGTGCTTTAGCTGGCTTGAGTAAATGGAAGGTTGATAAATTGACTGAACTTGATGGCGAAGATTACTATCGAGTAGCTACGAATGAATTTGTCAAAGCTGCCAATGTAAATATAGTTAAATAAAAATATAAATGGATCCGGAAGGATTCATTTTTTTATAGAAATTACTTGAAATGACATCGAATTTTCGGTATTATTATTTAGTCGGATAAAGACATGTGTTAAACACATGGAGGGGTAGCGAAGTCTGGCTAAACGCGGCGGACTGTAAATCCGCTCCTTCGGGTTCGGTGGTTCGAATCCACTCCCCTCCATTCATTGGGTTATAGCCAAGCGGTAAGGCAATGGACTTTGACTCCATCATGCGCTGGTTCGAATCCAGCTAACCCAATTAAATGATTCGTTAGTCGTCAACAAGTGAGGTATTCTTGTTAGGCGGCTTTTTTGTTGTTAAAAAGATTATTAAAATTATTAATAACCAACCAATTAAAACAAAAAATCATTTATAATAATTTTGTGACTACAAATTTGACTTTTTGTAATCAAAAATCAATTATTTCAACTTAATAAGGGTGTTTTTAAAGATAATATGTTTGTGGTTAAGATTTCATTTTAAGTAATGTCTTGCGATTTTAAGGCCACTTCTTAATTTTTGACAGAAATACTGTATAATTAATGGAAGTAATGCTCATAAAGGAGTGCCAAATAAATGAAGGTACCAGTATATATACAAATTCATAATGAGATTAGAAAAGAAATCGAATCTGGCAAATGGGCTGTGGGGGAACGTATTCCATCTGAAAGACAGCTATCTCAAGATTTTGATGTTAGTCGAATGACTCTTCGTCAAGCGATTCAAACTTTAGTTGATGAAGGAATTTTACAACGTCAAGTTGGATCTGGAACTTATGTTGCCAGCAGCAAAGTGCAAGAAAAGATGTCTGGAACCACTAGTTTTACTGAAATCACTGAAAGTCAGGGTAAACATCCTTCGAGTAAGACGGTTTCGTACCACGTTGCTGATCCTTCTATTAGTGAATTAGAAAAGTTAAAATTAAAAGATGGCGACCAAGTTTTACGAATGGAGAGAATTCGTTACGCTGACAAACAACCAATTTGTTTTGAAGTAGCAACGATTCCGATTGATATCGTTAATAGCCTCAATAAAAAAGACATTACGTCTTCGCTTTATAAAGCTTTGGAAGATAAAGCAGGGTTAAAATTAGGTAACGCTGCTCAAACTGTTTCAGCTATCTTGGCATCTGAAAAGATTGCCAATTATTTAAACGTTAAACGCGGCTCAGCTGTATTGCGTGTGCGTCAAATTACTACTTTGGATGATGATCGTCCATTTGAGTACGTACGTTCACAATATGCAGGTGATCGATTTGAATTTTATTTAGAGAGATAATTCGTTTCTTTAAATTTGTTTTTAGGATAATATATTACTTGTTATAGTTTTAAAATTTTTAACTGGGAGTCACCACATATGCAAAGCTTTATAAAAAAATACAGCATTTTCTTGATGCTATATATAATTTTTCAACCAGTATTAGATGCAATTACCGGATTGATGGCTCAAGCCCATATCGATGTTACATTCGGGGTTTTAATTCGTATGGCTGTGATGGCAGTTAGTGTGTTTTACATACTTATTTTCCTGATTCTGAATCGGGATAATAAGCACGGGTTTCGAGTCATTGGCTATTTCGTCTTGTTAGGAGTAGTCTCGGTAATTAGTTTAGTTATCAATTACAATACCAAAAGAACATTTATTCCAACTTTGGAAATTACAAGTTTAGCTAAGAGTTTGTATTACCCAATTATGTTGTTGTCATATTTTTATGCTTTTGAAGAATTAGCTGAAGATCGAATCATTAATCGTTTCTTCCCTAAAGTAATCTTCATTGCTATCAATATTATCAGTGTCATCATGATTGTGTCGCACTTTACAAACACTAGTTTCAGCTCTTATTCATATTATAAATTGGGAGAAAGCGGCTGGTTCTTCGCTGCTAACGAATTGAGTGCGATTGTTTCAATTTCGTTCCCAATTATGGTTTGGTATGCTCTGAAAAAAATTGACAAGTGGTCGAGGATTTACTACTGGATTTCAATTATTTTGGCGATTTATTCTGCTTTATTGATTGGAACCAAGGGTTCACTGTTAGCAATTCTCTTCGGAACATGCATGTCGATTTTAGCCGCTGTTATTCGTCTGTTCCAAATCAAGGGTAAACG
Organism: Companilactobacillus halodurans; assembly: GCF_009600995.1. Lineage (NCBI taxonomy): Bacteria > Bacillati > Bacillota > Bacilli > Lactobacillales > Lactobacillaceae > Companilactobacillus > Companilactobacillus halodurans. The sequence continues at coordinate 14,674 of NZ_VDFO01000047.1, forward strand.
AAAATATACAGTTGGTATCATTGCACTGCTAGTCATTACTTTCGGTGGAATCTTAGCAGCTTATCCAGCAATGGCCGTTTCAAGAACAGCTGAATTGCATACCGATATGATTAAGTACAAAAAGAAACAAGCTAAGACTAAAAAAGGTATTACTAAAGACCAAAAGAAATATGTTGAAACTAATAAGACAGTTTCTTATTTACTTAGTGGTCGGACAGTTTACTTTGAAAATTCAGCTCATAACTTCTCTAAAGCAAGTCTTGCTCAAAAGACTTTTGGAATGGGTTATGCTACGAATTACAAGAGCGACAAAGATGCTAAATTGGTCGAAATGGATTATATCGATATCTTCTTCCAATTCGGTGTTATTGGAACCATCGTTTACTTAGCTCCATTGGCTTACTGTTTGATTTATTTGATTGGAGCATTCCTCAGAAAATTCAAGTACATGTGGTCGGTTAAGTGGTCGATGCTGGTTTCCAGCGTTGCTATTGGATTTGGGATGGCTTTGATGACGGGACACGTTATTGAAGCACCATCTGTCAGCATTTATTTTGTAGCCATTTTAGGTTATGCAATGTTGAATGCACGTATCTTTTTAAGAACAAATGATGATCCGTATACGATTAATGTTGAAGATTAAAATAAAATAGACCTAGCAAAAACGTTTTTGCTAGGCCTATTTTTTTATAATTATTTATTTTTTTGACGAGCTTTTTTTTCTTTATTGATCATGTTGAGATACTTAGGGATTGCGAGCATTCTTCCAAATCTAGTGGGTTCTTTGACTAGACGATAGAACCATTCCAAATTGAGCTTTTGCATAATTTTTGGGGCACGTTTCTTAGTTCCTGAGAAGACATCGAAACTTCCACCAACGCCAATCCAAACGGCATTTAGTTGATCTTTGTATTTGTTGATAAAGATTTCTTGTTTAGGTGAACCAAGAGCGACTAAGACGAGATTAGGCTTTTTAGTTATGATTTCTTGTGCTATTTCGCCTTCGTCTTTAAAATAGCCATCGTGATAGCCAACTAAGTCGATTTGTGGATAATCTTTTTTAATTTTGTTAGCCGTTGCTTCAATTACTTCGGGTTTTGATCCTAAGATGTAGACCTTTAGTAATTTGCGATTGGCTGCTTCAATCAAGTATTTTAATGTATCAAAACCAGTGATTCGTTCATGCATCGGAGTGCCTAAGATTTTAGCTCCTTTAATAATTCCGATTCCATCAGGAATTACGTAATCTGCATTATTGATAATTTTCGAAAAATTGGCATCTTTTCGGGCAGAGAGAACAATTTCTGGATTGGGTGTTACGATGAACTTGTTAGCTTTAAAATCTAAATCATTGTCCAAATATAAGTGGAATTGTTTTTCAGTAAAGTTATCAAACTCTGTGCCTAAAATATTTATTCTATTTTTGTGCATGGCGTTCTCCTTTAATGTATTATTATACACGAGAAAGATTAATTTGAGAGGTGTCGAAATGAGGGTTTTACATATCAATGCCGGAAACGAAGACGGCGGAGCACGGACATATATCGTGAACCTAATGAAAGGCCAAAAAATTATTGGCGAAGAAAGTACGCTTTTGACTTTTCAGGAAGGTCCAGTTTCTAAAATGGCGCGAGAAAACGGATTAAGAGTTGCAGTTATGGAACAAAAGCAACGGTTTGATTTATCGATTCTTAAACCATTGACTAAATATATTAATAATAATAATTTTGATATAGTTCATACGCATGGACCTCGTGCCAACTATATTGTTTCTTTGATTCGTAAAAATATCAATGCAAAATGGGTGATTACCGTCCATTCTGACCCTCGTATAGACTTTTCAGGTATCAAAGGGAAAGTTATGCTCAAATTGAATCTTCATGCCTTAAAACGAGCCGATTCGCTCTTTTACATGAATCCTGACTTAAAAGAGTATTTTGAATCTTTGAAGATTGACTCCACAAAAACTTTTGAAGTTTTCAATGCAATTGATTTTTCTGGAATCAACCCTCAATTCAATCGACAACCAACTTTTAGCCTCTTAGTAGTGGCTCGTTTAGTTGAAGTCAAGAATCACCGTTTGCTTTTAGAAGCTTTGAGCAAAGTTAGATTCAATTATCGTTTAACTTTAGTTGGCGATGGTCCCTTGATGGACGATTTACGTAATTTAGTCAAAGATTTAGGCATCAAGGATAAGGTAGAATTCGTTGGCTTTAGAGAAAATACTGGCGATTATTACCAGGAAAGCGATGTATCAGTCTTGACCTCTAAATCAGAAAGTTTGCCTACAGTTTACTTAGAATCAGCTGCTTATGGCAAACCTGTTATTGCGACAAATGTTGGTGCAACTGATAAAGTAATCAATGACGATACTGGTTGGTTAGTAGAATCAGATAATGAGCAAGAACTTATTGCTGCTTTAAATGATGCTCATGAATATTGGAAAGATGGCAGTTTGGATCAAAAAGGCCTAGCTTTGTACCAAGAAGTCCGTGACAATTATTCAATTGAACAACTTGCTCGAAAAGTAAATGAAGGCTATACTGCGACATTGAATAACAATTAAGGTAAAATAGACCTGAAATAAAATGTCAATTAATTAAGGGAGATATGATGACTCAATTTCAAGATGAGGATTTAACTTTACATACTGATTATTATGAATTAAATATGATGTATACGTATTGGAAGAAAGGATTACACAACCGTCGGGCTGTTTTTGAAGTTTACTTCAGAAAATTGCCTTTTGACAATGGTTTCGCTGTTTTTGCAGGACTTGAACACGTAGTCGATTATTTGAAGAACCTCAAATTTTCCGACTCTGACATCGATTATTTGCGCGAGTATGGTGAATTTGACGAAGAATTCTTGCGTTGGCTCAAAGATATGCAATTTAGCTGTACCGTTCGTTCATCGCTAGAAGGCGACTTGGTCTTCAACGAAGAACCTATTTTGCAAGTTGAAGGACCATTAGCTCAATGCCAATTGATTGAAACAGCTGTATTAAACATGGTCAATTTCCAAACATTGATTGCTACTAAAGCTGCTCGTGTTAAAAATGTTTGTGGCGACGACCCAGTAATGGAATTCGGATCACGTAGAGCACAAGAAGTCGATGCAGCTATTTGGGGAACTAGAGCTGCTTATATTGGTGGTTTTGATGCTACAAGCAATGTACTTGCAGGTAAATTGTTCGGCATTCCTATTTCAGGTACTCATGCTCATGCCTTGGTTCAAACATATAGAAACGAATATAATGCCTTCAAAGCCTACGCTACAACGCACAAGAATTGCGTATTCTTAGTTGATACCTACGATACTTTGAAAAGTGGCGTTCCTAGTGCAATTAAAGTTGCTCGTGAAATGGGCGACAAAATCAATTTCCTCGGTGTCAGAATCGATTCTGGAGATATGGCCTATATTTCTAAGCGTGTTAGAAAGCAATTGGATGAGGCTGGTTTCCCTAATGCTAAAATCTATGCTTCTAATGACTTGGATGAAAAGACTGTTCTTAATTTGAAGATGCAAGATGCCAAGATTGACGTTTGGGGTATCGGTACTAAAGTTATCACAGCCTTTGACCAACCTGCTTTAGGTGCGGTTTATAAGTTGGTAAGCATTGAAGACAATAAGGGCAATATGATGGATACTTTGAAACTATCCAGCAATGCTGCTAAAATCTCCACGCCAGGCAAGAAACAAGTTTGGCGCATTACTAACAATGAAAAAAACGACAAATCAGAAGGGGATTACGTAACCTTCTGGAATGAAGATCCTAGAGAACACAGTTCGCTTTACATGTTCCATCCACAATATACGTATATTAATAAGACTGTTGAAGACTTCCAAGCAAAACCATTGCTTCACGACATCTTTGTCGATGGTAAATTAGTTTATGATTTGCCAAATGTTAAAGAAATCAAAGAGTACTGCAATGCTAATTTGGATTCGCTTTGGGATGAGTATAAACGTATCTTAAATCCTCAAGTTTATCCAGTTGACCTTTCCTCAAAACTTTACAGTCACAAGATGAAGTACATTGAAAAGATCAGAAATGATGTAAACAATATTAGATTAGGTGACTAGAATGAGACCACTACAAAAAGAAATTATTGAATTTGAACAAGTAAAACCAGAAATTGACCCTGAAACTGAAATACGTCGTTCCGTTGATTTTCTTAAAGATTATTTGAAACAACACAGTTTTTTAAAGACTTTAGTTCTTGGAATTTCTGGCGGACAAGATTCCACATTAGCAGGTAAGTTGTCAGAAATGGCCATGACTGAATTGCGAAAAGAAACAGGCAATGACGACTATCAATTTATCGCTGTACGTTTGCCATATGGTGAACAAGCCGATGAATCAGATGCAATGCAAGCTATTGATTGGATGCAAGCTGATAAAGTCGTGAGAGTGAATATCAAAGATAGTGTTGATTCAATGGTGAAAGCTGTTGAAGCTAATGGAATGACTATTTCTGATTTCAATAAAGGCAATATCAAAGCAAGAACGCGAATGATTGCTCAATATGCAATTGCTGGCGATAACAATGGAGTTGTAGTGGGTACTGATCATGCAGCTGAAAATATTACTGGTTTTTATACTAAATTTGGAGATGGTGCTGCTGATGTAACGCCGTTATTCCGTTTAGATAAACGTCAAGGTAAAGCTTTATTAGCAAAATTATCTGCACCAAAGAACTTGTATGAGAAAATTCCTACTGCTGATTTAGAAGAGGACCGTCCAAGTCTCCCAGACGAAAAGGCTTTAGGGGTTTCTTACAAGGATATTGATGATTACCTTGAAGGTAAAGACATCAAAGAAGCAAGTGCTGAAATCATCGAAAACTGGTTTAAAAAGACAGCTCACAAGCGCCGTTCTCCATACACCGTTTTTGATGTTAAATAAATAAAAATAATTATTAGAAGTTTCATATTTTGGCTGTTCGTCAAATTAAGTTGATGGCAGTTTACATAAGCAGTTAGATCATAATTGGTCTAGCTGTTTTTTATTTGGCTGACGAGCTTGCTCGGAGCCAAAAAATTTGAAGATTGATACGCTT
>NZ_VDFO01000048.1:0-19414 GCF_009600995.1 Companilactobacillus halodurans
TCGAACATCTAAAGGGCATGAATGGTGTCCTTTTTTGGTGTTCTTAAATGGTTATTACTAATAAATGGTATACAAAAATAAAGTTGATGGCAAAATACCTATCAACTTTATTTATCGTACAGCCAATTTTTTTTAGTTTTTAGTAATACCAATCATAACGGCACCAATGATAATCAAACTTAAGCCGATAACTATCTTTATTTTCTCAGAATGAGTTTTCTTTTCGTGCAAGAAAATCATGCCACCTAAAGTAGAAACGACCACATTCAACTGCGACATCGTAAAACCGACTGCGACACCATTGATTTCATTACTCAATAATAAAGCTAAATTAGCAACCGCAAAGCATAATCCAGTTGGAATATTTTCAAATGTTTTCTTTGAAAAGGCCTGATTATCCTTTTGAGTGATTACCAGAATAAACATCGTCACGACCATTGAAACAGCCTGTGGGAATAACATATCCCAGCCGTTCAAGTTGAATAAACGAGGAATGATGGCATATCCCATCATCCCAATTGTTGAGAAAAACAACAGGATAAAACTTTTTTTCACATTGGCCTTATCGTAGTTGCTATTTTTCTTCATGGAAATTACAATAACTCCCAAAATAATTACTAAGATAGCACTAATGCCTAAGATAAATTGCCAATTAGTCGTCCATTCTTTGAAATATATGGCACTCACTAAAGTGGTTCCTAACAACTGTTCACCAGTGCTGACTGGCATCGTAATCGTAACTCCGACCAAATCAAAAGATTTCACTTGCAGCATCTGTCCAAAACACCAAAAGATCCCGCAAAGCAATGATCCAATGATTAAATTTTTTGAAATATTATTCGGTCGGCGAAATATCAAGACTAACAAAGAAAAGATAATAGTTCCTAAAACCATTCCCATAACTTTATTAGTAAATTTTCCGCCAACTTTTTGCATAACTAACGCTTGTGCGCCCCAACCTATAGCTGGAACTAGTGATAATAAGATTGCTCCCATTTTCCCTCCAAAAAGAAAAGAGCACTCTTTTAAAAGTACCCTCTTCATTCAAGACTAATTAAACTTGATTGCTTGATAGCCTGATTTATCCAATAAAATATTTTGTTTGAATTCTTGATTATCAATCATATGTTCTTTAGCAATGACTAAATTCAAATTAGAATCAGGTTCTCCATGTACTTCTACACTTTCAATTTTAGTGTTCTTCCATGTGACGTCAAATTTGATATTGTCACGTGCTCTCAATCCACTAAATTTCCCGGTATTCCAAGCACTAGGCAAAGCTGGCAATAATTCAATATAATCATTTTGACTCTGAAGCAACATTTCACAAATACCATTTGTTGCTCCAAAATTACCATCAATTTGAAATGGTGGGTGATCGTCGAACAAATTATTCAAAGTTGAATTCTTTAACATACCAGTCAGTTCTTCATATGCCTTATCGCCATCATGCAATCTAGCAAAGAAATTAACTAACCAAGCAGAACTCCAACCAGTTCTCTTACCACCGACAAAACCAGTTTTAGTCCAACTGTTGATGGCATCGTTTCTCGATTCATGACTTAAATATGAGCCATTTTCGAGTCTCCTCTTAATCGTTACCTTCGCGGCATTGATTAATTCAGGTGTTTTGTCTTGGTTGATTTCATTGCCAGGAAAAAGTCCAAACAGTGGTGAAATATGTCTGTGTCCTGGTTCCACTTCATCATAATCTTCAAGCCATTCTTGAACTTGACCGTGCTTGCCAATTTTTGTTTCTGGCAACTTCGATTTCATTTCTTGAACTTTTTGTGAAAAGTCACTGGAATCATTAACGATTTTGGCACTCTTAATACAACAACTGAAGAAGTACCGAAGGATTTGATTATCGATTGTAGGTGAAAGGCAAACATTACCTTGTGTGCCATCTGCTAAACGGTACCGGTTTTCGGGGGAAACGGATGGGCCAGTTACCAGATGACCATTATATTCAAATAAGTAATCCTCATAAAAAAGAGCCGCTTCTTTCATAATCGGATAATTTTTAATCAAGAAATCCTTATCGTTACTGAACAAGTAGTGTTCAAAAATATGCGTACATAACCAAGGAACTGTCATTGGCCAAATCGCTGCACCGATAGTATGAGATTGTGGGGCTGTATCAAAGAATCCATCAGTATTATGATGTGCTGTAAAACCTCTGGCTCCATACATTTTTTTAGCAGTGATACGGCCGTTTGGTCTCATATTGTCCAACAAATCAAACAATGGTTCTTCCATTTCGGACAAATCACAAGGTCCACTCATCCAGTAATTCATTTGCATGTTGATATTGATGGTAAATTTAGAACCCCAAATCGGATTAGTATTTTCTGACCAAATACCTTGAAGATTAGCTGGCAAACCACCTGGCTGACTAGAGGAAATCAAGAGGTATCTGCCATAATCGAAGTATAACTGCAATAAATGAAGGTCAGTCTGACCATTCTTTACTTGTTCCAATCTTTTATCAGTTGGTATCTCGTCAATTTTTGACTCATCGATTTGTAACGCTACCCTGTTGAATAGCTTTTGATAAGTAGCAATATGGTTCTTCGTTTCAAATTCCCAATCGACTGCTGACAACTTATTAAGATTTTTTTGGCAATCCAAATCACCATCTTTTTGAGAATAGTTAGTGTCAGAAGTTAATAGAATCGTTGCGGAAGACAAATTTCTTCCAACAATAGTTTCACCAATGGTTTCGACTGTTCCTGCATCAGCTATCAAACTGCATCCAACTTTGAAGTGAGTACCGTTTCTGCCGCCGGCACTAGCACTCATGATGATGCTGTTGTCTGAAATTTTATTTACTTGGTCGCTAAAACGTTTTTCTCTACCTAATTGGAGGTTTAAATTCAATTTATTAGGCTTAGAACTTTGATATTTAATGACCAAGGCATGATATTTCTTGCTAATGTAATAACTTCTTTCATATTCAATATCATTAATTTGATATTGAACAGAAGCGATGGCTTTATCTAAATTCAAATCACGTTGATATGCTTTTACTTCATCATTTTCAACATCGATTTGGTCGATAAACAATTCGCCCATAAACTCATAATGGCTTTGATCTCTAGGGGTCCCAAACATTGATAGCTTCATCAATTCCTGAGCTTGAGTGACTTTTTGTTTCATCAACAATTTTCTGACTTTATTGAGGTATTTACTTGAATCAGGATTGTTTCGGTCTGCAGGTCCGCGATACCAAATATCTTCATTATTCAAACTAACGATTTCATTTCTAACGTTGCCATAAACCATTGCCCCTAGATGACCATCCCCTAAAGGCAATGCTTCATTCCAATTGTTGGCGCTTTGTTTGTACCATAATTTCATATTAAAGCTCCTTACTTAGCAAGAACGTGAATCCAAACTAATAGAATTGAGAGAATCATGATTCCAAAAATCAAGATAACTGGATTTTTCCCTTTGTGAATCAACTTGTAAATTCCAAGCGTTACTAATAGAGGGATAATCTTTGGGAAAATATCGTTAATAATTTTATTTAGTGAAATTGTCAATCCACCTTGAACGAACTTAAGTCCAAGTTTTACTGTAACCATTTGAGGAATTAATCCACCAACTAAAACTAATCCTAAAGCAATGGCCATATTAGTGATTCTGTCCAAAGTCCCTTTGCTGGAACTCTTTTCAATCAATTGTGAACCACCAGTGTAACCAGCTTTTAAACCAAAGTACTTCAATGGAATATTGATAGCATTAAACAGTAATAGAGAAATCAAAATACCTAATGGATTACCAACTTTACCGTATGAAGCACCTAAACTCATACAAATAGGAACTAAAGTCAACCAGATAAGACTGTCGCCTAATCCTGACAAAGGACCCATCAAACCAATTTTGATACCAGTTGTCGTTTCGGCACGATCGTTACCATCTTCTTCTTCCAAAGCTGAGGTAACACCTAAGATAAATGGTGCCATTGATTGGTGAGTATTGAAGAATTCAAGGTGTCTCTTCATAGCTTTTGACATGGCAGTCTTACTTTTTCCATAAAGCTTTTTCAAAACAGGTAGGATTGTGTACAAGAATCCTAGGTTTTGCATACGTTCATAATTCCAAGAAGCTCCATAAAAGAAACTTCTGGCAAAGACTTTGTTTAATTCTTTTTTACCAACTAATTTATTTTTTGATGATTTACTTGAAACTTTATCTGTCATAGGTCGTAATCCTCCTCATCGTCATCAGACTTATCTGAATCTTGTTCGGTGTCTTGGGTTTCTTCTCCACCTTCTGCAGTTTCTGCTGCAGGTTCATTCTTTGATTTGATCATGTCATAGAAGTAAGCAACGATAACGCCAACTACGGCGATACCAACGGTTGGCATATTACCAAAGGCTGAACAAACGAAACCAATTAGTAAGAAGACCCACATACCTTTCTTGAGCATCATATTTAACAACATCGCAAAACCAATTGCAGGTAAAATGCCACCAGCGACTGATAATCCGTTCATAATGACATTAGGAATCTTGTCGAACAATGCGGCAACATATTTACCACCTAGCATGACAGCTAAGAAGACTGGAACGACTTTGAAAATAACGATTGTCGCCAAACTCAAATAATGATAAAGACCAATATGATTTATTTCCCCAACTTCAGCATCTTTTTGAGCTTTATTTAGGAAATAGATATCTGCTGTTTTAGCTAAAACATCCAATTGTTGAGTAATGACAGCAATAGGTACGGCAATAGCAACTCCGGCTGTTGCACCTTTTCCTGACATTATCCCAAAAGCTGTACCAACAATGGCACCTGTAATAGTATCTGGTGGAGTATAACCACCAATACCTGTAACACCTAACCACATCAATTCCAATGTGGCACCAATGATTAAACCTTGTGTAAAGTTACCCATAACCAAACCAGCCATTGCACCAGTTATCAGTGGTCTGTGTAAGAGAAACAATGGACCGTTATAATCAACCGTGGCAATAACAGTTATGAGTGACAGTAAAATAGCTGTACCAAACATAATTTGTCATCCCCTCAAAGAAATTTTTTAATATCTGTAATACCGTCGTTTGGAACCATTTGAATCTGAACATCAATGCCTTCATCAATGATCTTTCTAAAGTAATCCTTATCCTCATCTCCTAAGGCCACACCAGCTGTTACTTTTTCACGTTCATCATTTTTACCCATTTGACCAACATTCAAGTAAGGAATCTCTACGCCGTTGTCGACACATTCGAACACATCCTTAGGATTTGTAAAAATCAACATCGTTGTTCTCTTGATTGGGTTCTTCTTATAAACTCGAATGAATTTTTCAACTCCAAAGATAACGATTCTTACACCAGAAGGTGCAGTCATTTTCAAAACAGATTCTTGAACTTTATTTTCAGTAACTTTATCGTTTACGATAATAATTTGTTCAATATCATTTTTCTTGACCCAAGTAGTCACGACCTGTCCGTGCACCAATCTATCATCAATTCTTACAAATTTAATTGCCATTTTTATCTTCCTTTCTACAATGAAATATCTTCATCAGTTTCTTCTATATCGGTTTTATTTTTTTCTTCTGAAAAGATTTTGATACTGTCTTTAGAACAATCTCTTAAATCTTTAACAATGGAATCTAATTTTTCGTTGCTTTTAGAAACAGCTTCTAACACGAGTGGCAAATTAGTTCCTGTCACCATGTCAACATTATCTTTATCCATGATAAGTTGAGCGATAGCGTTATAAGGAGTTCCACTGAACAAATCGATTAAAAATAAATATTCTTCATCGTCATCGTTCATGGCTTCTTTATACTTACTTTTCAAGTCGTCAATGGTATCGCCTTGAATAAATGGAATTGCTGAAATATCTTCAGTCTTACCAAATATCATTTCACAGGCACTCAACATACCTAACGAAAATTTCCCATGTCCACTAATTACAATCTTTGTCATTTCCTTTTCCCCTTTCACCTTTATATAAGCAATATCGGTGCCAAAAAGTGTATCAATTTCTCAAAGGTTGCTATCACGCGACTTAAAAAAGTCAAAAAAAATAAAAGCAGCTCAGAGTGAAACACTTTTTATACACTCATGAGTTGCTTTTAATACACTGTTTATACACTGTTTAATATTTCGCAAATAAACAGTTTCTCATCTTTATCTAAATGTAAGTCTAGCTTATTTTCCATCGGGTTAATCGTTTGATTCAACAATGGCAAGAAACTCGCTACTTCTTTAGAGACTTCATCATCATAATGAATAGGATTTTTACTGACGCATCTTTCAAATGAGAATGCTGTGTGAACGACTAATTTAACAATCGTTGAATTGTTAAAATTCTTTCCCATCTGAATTTGTAATTCTTTAATCCAATCCATTAGCATCTTAATAATCCGCGTTGGATTCAAATACAAGAGATATTTATTAAGCGTATCTAAGCAAATATCGCTGATGACCATCTTATTAGAATTAGTCCTCTTGCTATTAACTTTTACTCCTAAGACCCGTTTCAATTCATCTTCTCCATGACCAGAAACTAATTCTTCCAAAGAAACAAAAGGAACGTTTAACTTAGGATCTTTAGTCCCAACGCTTGCAATAATTTGATAATTCTTATCTACTTTGGCAACTGAATCTTTTAAATGTAATGCGGAAGCCCGAATAACTTTCACATTGTCGTCAGAATAGTGAATTATTATATCATTTAAAAATTGTTCAATCTTTTTGGCAGTCCCTTCGCCAGTAGTGCAAATGGACAAAATGACTTTTGTTTTACCACTGGTTGCAAGTTTATACGAATCGGAAAAGTCTTTGGAAACTGATTCATAAATACCGTTTAAATCTAAATTCATATAATTAATTTTCCGAACTGTATCTAGAACGATACTGGTCGTGACATTAGGGATAGTTTTTAACTTGATGCCAGTTTTTTTCATCAGCTTATTTTCCATCATATTCAAAGAACCCATATCAACTAACATCAAAACGCCTTTGCCATTATCGATTGTTTTAATTTTTTCAACTAAACTATCGAATAATTCTTCTGGTGAAATATTCAATGGCATATCAAGCGAGTAAATTGGCGCTGTCCCTAATAATTCTTTTGAAACTGCGACCATTGAAGTTGCAGTTGAATTTCCATGAGCTGCGACCAAAACGCTAACAGTCTTTTTATCATCGAATTTTTCAATCGAATTAATCAACATTGTCAGGTAAATGATTTCCATTTCTGGCAAATCAATGTTGAGCTTTTTATTTATTTGTTCCGCAAATATTTGGGCAACATGATATTCGCTAGAAAAATTATTCTTAACATCTTCAATATTGATATTCTCAACATTGCTTTCTTGTTTATCACGTTTGTAATACGAATCAATATGCATCCCAACATAATACAAAAATCTACGGTCAAATTTTACTTTTAATTCTTTCTCGCCAATTTTTTTCAATTGAACTGTCAAATCATAGACTTTGGGATCAATGAATTTTAAAAGATGATAATTAACGCTATTTTTAGAAATAAATTTATTCACATGCAGATGCAAATCATTCAAAACGTATTTATAAATCTGATCACTTTTCATACCTTTTTTCTTTAGGTAATTATATTTTTCTTCAATCAAATTATAAATATTAGAATCATCATACTCATCTAATTCATCTGATTGGCTCACTCCTGGGGAAATCACCGTTACAATGTCGACATACTTCGATATTTCTTTGGATCTTTGAATATTTTGACTGCTGGATAACCAATCATCTCGTATTTCTTCTGGCAAATCCTTAATAGCAATCCTAATTTCAGTTTTATTGTAAAGATTATTTAAAAAGGCTTGAGCACAGGTCAACTGAATTTGTGACTTCAACTGACCGACATTGCCGTAATTGACCGAATGAATCAAGGCATTGATAACGTCCATATCCACTCTGAAAGATTTTTTAACTCTTTTAGATTCTTGTAACATCAAATATTTGATTAATTCTACTTTTTCTTTCATCCCACGGTCTTTTAACGATGGTATCTGAATCGTCATTGGAATCCGTCTTAAAAAAGTATCAAGCATTGTAGAGCTTGGGTTCTCAGTTGTGGCACAGATAATTAAAACATTAGCTTTTCTCTTAGTACCATTATCGCCTAGACGACTGAACATCCCATTATCAATCAAATAAAAGAGCATTTCTTGTCCTTCGGGAGTTAACCGATGAACTTCATCAAGTAAAAGAATGCCGCCATCAGCTTCTTCAACTAAACCTTTGTGATCTTCATCAGCACCAGTAAAGACCCCTTTACAATAACCAAATAGTTGCGATAACAATAATTGCGGATTCTGATAATAATCAGCGCAATTAAAACTTTTAAATGGTGCATCTGCTGACAACAAATGTTCATAAACCGCATATTGATAAATTTTATTAGCAAAATACGTTTTACCAGAACCAGTAGGTCCTAACAACAACATATGCAAACCATGTGGAGGATAAAATACGGCAGCCTTAGCCTGAGAAATAGGCTTTTTTAGGCTGCCATCATATCCAATTATTTCTTCAAAAGGATCATGTGTTTCTTTAATTTTCTCTTGAGGTTTATTTTCCGAAAGGTCTTTTAATTCTTCAATATTACTGAATTCTTGTGTTGGCAATTGCGACACATTAAAAAGTTTCTTTATTGAATCTACTGGAATATAACAAACTGGATAAGATTTGACCTTAACTAGCTCACCCTGTCTAAATAATTTATTAAGGTCGGCACTGACATTTGAACGACTTAGTCCCAATTTGTCAGCTAAGGTGGAAGCTGAAATACCACCATTTTCAATCAATGTTTCTTTAGTTAAATTATTGAATAAATTTGAAATTTCACTAGCAATTGTTTCTATCCTTCTCATATGCTTTCCTTCATTTCTGTTCACACGATGAAACCGATTACTAATACCATATTATAATCAAATTAATCAAAAATAAAATTTTTATTTTTATTAGTTCCCAGTTTTGCTTTAATTTTTGTCCAAACTTATACTTGTGATGAATAACTTAAAGGGCGTGAAATCATGGCAATTAAAAAAAATCAAATTTGTGTAGTTTGCGGCAATCGTTTCACAATTATGGAAGGACTCTTCTTACGTGACTTAAGCGACCTTCTAAAAGAACAGGTTTTAAAGGTGAATAATGACGCCAGGGAGTCGTCATTTATCTGTTTAAAGGATATGCAAAAACTGCGTATTTCAAAAATGCAGGGTATCATCGACCAAGATCTCAACATCGATCACCAAATGAGCGACGAATTAAAAAAAGAATTAGCTAAAGACACTTATGTCATCAAGAATATTAATGACACCGTCTACGGCAAACGAACTAAAGGCCAAAGAATGGCCGATGCAGTTGCCAAATTTGGCGGTAGCTGGGGCTTTATTATCGTCTTCACTGTTATTTTAGTCATTTGGATGGCTATCAACATCGTCCATTTATTTGGAATTAATTTTGACCCCTATCCTTTTATTTTATTGAACTTATTCTTGAGTTGCGTGGCTGCTATTCAAGCACCAATTATCATGATGAGTCAAAACAGACAAGCTGACCGTGACCGCTTCGATTCCGAAAATGATTACAAGACCAACACTAAGTCGGAAATGGAAATCAGGATTCTTCACAAGAAGCTCGACCAATTGAATGAAGTGCAATGGCCTCATATCCTCGATATTCAAAAGATGCAAATTGAAGTCCTTAGCGAAATAGAAAATGAAATTCAATCACTTAAAGCCAATAATCAACACGAAAGAGACCGCAATACGAGACACCCTAACAGACGCAACTAAAAAAACACTGGAATCAGACTAATTCCAGTGTTTTTTCAATACCAATATTATTTTTAAATAATTTCTTTAAACCAAAGACGACGACAACGCCCATTATTCCGACAAAGAGACTTGTAAACAATACCCCAAATAGTTGCACGGATAATAATTTTATCCCGCCTCCATAGAAAAAACCATTATTGACGACATCTTTGTTAACTGAATTCGTTGCAAACAGCCCAACGCAAATTGAACCAATTATCCCACTAACACCGTGACATCCGAAAATATCCAGATAATCATTTAAATGCCATTGATACTTTAAGTAATTCATAAAATAGAAACTACCGATAGTTGAGATTATGCCAATTAGAAACGCTCCAAAGATTGTTACATACCCAGTTCCAGGAGTGATTCCAACTAAACCGCAGATACTGCCGGTACAAATACCTGTCAAACTGACTTGAGATTTGAATTTTTCTTCGAGAATCATCCAAGTGACTAGTCCTGAACAAGCAGCAATCGTCGTTGTAAAAAAGGCATTAACTGCTTGAAAATTAAGTTTCAAAGCACTGCCAGCATTGAATCCGTACCAGCCGACCCATAAAAGGATTGTTCCTAGTAAAATCCAAAGCGAATTTCCAGTAACTTCTTCGTGATTGTATTGATAAGGCTTGCGCAACATAACGGCTAAAATCAAAGCTGTTAAGCCGGCGTCGATATGAATAACTGTCCCACCAGCAAAATCTAATACACCCAGCTGCATCAAGAAACCATTGGGCGACCAGACAATATGCGCTAATGGATAATAAATCAACAACGACCATAAGATTACAAACCAAATGACGAACCTGATTCGCGTTCGACTAGCAACGGCGCCTAAAAATAGAGCTGGCGTTAAAATCGCAAACATCATTTGAAAAAGTAGATAAACGGCTGTTGGCAAACCAGTATTGCCATAATTAGACGATAAGTCTACACCTGATAAAAATAGATGGTGGAAATTTCCAATCAGTCCAAAGTTATTGCCTTCAAATGACGCTGAAAATCCAATAATGATCCACAATAAACATGCTATTCCAAACATCAAAAAGCTATCAAACAAAATCCTTGTCACGTCGCGCTTTGGAACGAAGCCACTGTAGAATATGGCAATGCCTGGGACCATGATAAAGACCAGTATCGCTGAAAGAATCATAAACAGAGCATTCATAACAATCACATTCTTTTCGTCTGAAGTTCCCTCTTCATTTTCAGCATTGTATTATATTTTTTATTTTATGTATACCAATTTGAATTACTCGGTTCATAATTATTTTTAAAAACATATTAAAACACTATAATGGGCGATATAAAAATAGCTTGTTTCCAGATTCTTCAATCTTGGGGAGGTTATCATGGAAAAGAAAAAATCAACTTTATCCGCTATCGGCATGCTGATAACACTCGGCATCGTCTATGGCGATATTGGAACTTCACCTCTTTATGTTATGAACGCAATTATTAGCGATGCCGGAACTATGGCTGATGTTAAGCCAGAATATATTCTCGGCAGCGTTTCTTTGATTTTTTGGACTTTAATGCTGATTACCACTATCAAATACGTTTTGATTGCCATGAAAGCTGACAACAATAATGAAGGTGGCATCTTCGCTCTTTACGCCTTAGTCAAACCACAAGGAAAATGGCTGATTATTCCCGCTTTGATCGGTGGTTCCGCCCTCTTAGCTGATGGAACCTTGACCCCGGCCGTAACGGTAACTTCAGCGATGGAAGGCGTCAAAGGTCAACATTTTGGCAACTTAACCTTTTCTAATCAACAATCGACCGTTTTAATTATTGTAACGGTGATTTTATTGACCATTTTTATCATCCAAAAATTTGGCACTGATAAAATTGGCCGTTCTTTTGGTCCCATCATGTTAATCTGGTTTAGCTTTATCGGTCTGGCAGGCTTGCTCAATCTTTTTAGCGATTTTGGCGTTTTAAGCGCTCTTTCACCAGTTTACGCAATCAAAGTCCTCTTTAGTCCTGTTAACAAAGTCGGTATTTTTATATTAGGGAGCGTCTTTTTGGCTACTACTGGGGCTGAAGCACTTTATTCTGATATGGGGCAAGTCGGCAAACGAAATATTTACGCTACTTGGCCTTTTGTCTGTTCGATGCTGATGCTCAACTACTTAGGACAAGCTGCTTGGGTGATTGCTAACTCTACTAATAATCAGTTCAAGAACATCTCTGGCATCAATCCTTTTTATGAAATGTTACCGGATAATTTTAAAATTTTTGCCATAATCATTGCTACATTAGCAGCCATCATTGCTTCTCAAGCCCTCATCACGGGCTCATTTACATTAGTTCAAGAAGCTATCGGTTTGAAGATTTTGCCGCTTTTGAAAGTTAAATTCCCTGGCAAAGTTCAAAGTCAGCTCTATATCGAATCAGTCAACTGGATGCTTTGTATAGTCACAATCGGCATCGTTTGGGGCTTTGGGACTTCAGAACACATGGAGGCAGCCTATGGCTTAGCAATCACGATGACAATGTTAATGACAACTTTATTGCTGCACCAATTTTTGCTCATGAAAAAGCACCCACTATGTGCCAACATTTTCTTGGTCGCTTTCTTTGCTCTTGAAAGTTTATTCTTACTTTCCAGCCTAGTTAAATTCATTCATGGTGGTTATGTCACTGTTATAATCACTCTAATAATCCTTAGTGTGATGGTTATTTGGTACTTTGGAAACAAGCGTCGCGATGCTCATATGGCCGAAAGCGAAAATGTCTCTTTACTCGACTTTATCCCACAATTAGAAAAGCTGAGTAAAGATCAATCCATTCCAACTTATTCAACTAATTTAGTCTACATGACCAAGTTAGGCGACGATTACTCAATTAAACGTTCAATCATCTATTCCATCCTTGACCAACAACCTAAACGAGCCAAAGTCTATTGGTTCATCACCGTTAACCAAACCAGCGCTCCATATGAATGCAACTACACAGTTGACATGATGCATACCAGAAACGTTATCAAAGTAAATTTGAATTTAGGCTTTAAAAAATCTCAACACGTCAACATTTACATCCGCCAAATCATCAACGCTCTATTGGACAAAAAAATCATCGACGACCAAACACCTAATTACTCAATGGTACCAAAACGCCGCGTCGGATCCTTCAAATTCATCATCCAAAACCAGCAATTCCAAGACCTAGGAGCCCAAGACTTCATGAGTGGCTTGGACAGATTATTGATAGGAGGAAGAATCCTATTACAAGACATCACAATCCCACCAGCACTATGGTACGGCTTGGAATTTAGCGATGTTGTAGAAGAAAAAGTTCCATTGTTCTTAGGAATTAGGCAAGATCAGTATTTGACAGAAGCTAAGATCAAAAATACAGAGAGCGAGCAAGGGCGCCCAGCCCACGAGGATTAAGACAATTTCACAGCTTGGCTGCGGAGCAGACGAGATGGGAAATAGGCTTAACCGGAATGGGTTGCCCTTGCGCAGCTCGTTTCAGCATACTTAGCAAATAAAAAAAAGAGACGATGGTTATTAAAAATATCATCATCTCTTTTTTATGTATTACTCACCGTTTTACCATCGTTACAATCAAAAAAATCTAAACAACCTCAGCACCCAAACTATCCTTAAAATGTCCCAAAGCCCAATCATGTCCAGCCTGATTAAACGAAGCCACGCAATCCTCATGAACCACAATCTTATAATTCAAATTGTAAGCATCGACCGCCGTATGCAAGACACAAATATCCGTACAAACACCCACTAAATGCAAAGTGTCAATCTGTCTTTCCCGCAAACGAAGGTCTAAATCAGTCCCCGCAAAGGCGCTATAACGAGTCTTATCGAACAACTTAACTTGTTCTTTATCATCATGTTCTTCAAACCAATTCTTTAAATCGCCATACAATTCTCTACCCCAAGAATCTCTAACATTATGAGGTGGGAAAAGCTTGGTTTCCGGATGATATGGATCATTTGGCTTGTGAACATCCGTTGGCAACCAAATCCAATCATCGTTTTGATACATCTCTTTTGCTAACTTCAAAATATTTGGTGCAATCTTACGTCCCGGTTCGCCGCAATTCAAGACCCCATCTTTAGCAACGAAATCGTTGGTGTAATCGATAATCAATAACGCTTGATGTGAAGACATAATAATCTCCTGCTTTCTGCCTATTTTTTGTATACATTTTTATTATTAAGGAAACTTTGTCTACGTCAATATTTTTGCATTTTATTATTATAAACTATCAATAATTATAGACATTTTAGAAGTAAGCCATCTCAATTACTTAATAACCAAATCCCCACTAAAAAACATATGTTATAATCACCCTAAATATTAAAGAAATAGGGGCTTTAATATGCATAAAAATAGACGTGGACCAATCAATAAAGTATTTCTCACGATAGCACTGATTGTCGTTGTCATTTTTGCGGCTGTATTGACTTATTTCACTTGGAAAATGCCAAGTATCAATCAATCAGTGCCAAATACTGCACAAACTCAACCTAAGGCTAATTACAGTGCTATTAAGAAAAATATCAATAAGAAGTTCAACCAAAATGGTCGCGTGGTGCAAATCAAAGAGGAACATAACATCAATGACCAGACTAGCAACAAGCCCCATACTGTCATCATTATTAAGCTGACTGATCCGCAAACTCAGAAGTATTTAAAAGCTTCCTATGAAGCGGTTCAAAACAATCAAGCGTCTGATGATCAAAAAGTTTATATTCACTCGATTCAAAATATTGTTTCCACTCAGGCTAAGAAGTTAGCTAATAATTACGATGTCATCCAATTCGTCTATAAAGATGGCAAGAAATATGTCCCTGTTGCCAGTTCCCAAAAACACAAAGACTTAATCAAACCGGTTAAATTAAGCAACTAACAAAAATGACCTAGCAATCGTCCAATTGACGAGTACTAGGTCATTTTTTCATCCCTTCGATATAGTTCAAAATGTATCTTCTGATAGACTTTTTTTAAACTATCATACAGTTGCTTTAAAGATAAAAAATTAATCTTTGTTATCCTCTTTTTTAACTGTTGTCTCATCGAATTTGATGATTTTTTGAGCAACTTCTTCTGGTTTTTCCAACATAGCTAAATGTCCGGCACCTTTGATGTCTTCGATTTGTAAGTCAGGAACACGACCAATTGATGCTTTGGCATCTTTGATCCCATTTTCGGTCAAAACTTGATCTCCGTCACCAAATAACGCAAGGGTCGGAATTTTGACTGCACGAAGTCTCTTATTTAGAGCTTTTTCTTCCAAGTAAGCAGTCGACATCTTTTGTAGTTTTTTAGCTGCTTTATGTTCTACTGCGTTGGCGGCTTCATCGACTACTTTAGGATTCTTCAAGGTCGTCTTATCAAAGTTCTTATCAAAGAACATCCCTGCTTTCACCGGAGATTTTGCGAGCTTTCCTAACAATGGAATACTTGCTACGGATGAATGTGCGTCCATATCAGCGTACTTATCATTAGCTGGTGTGTTCAACAAGATTAACTTAGAAATCGTGAATCCACGCAATTCTGCCATGTTTAAGGCAACTAGTCCACCGACTCCGTATCCAAAAATAACCAATTGGTCAGTTATCTTCATTCTGGCGATTGCTTCAAGCATATTCCAAGCTTGTGCATCAATCGTGTAGTGATCATTTTTTGCTCCAGTCGACTTGCCTTGCCCTAATAAATCAAGTGCAACGACGGTATATTTGTCTTTTAAATAGGGGATTATTTCATTAAAATACTCAATCGATCCGTTAATCCCTGGAATTAGGACGATAACGCCTTTGCCCTTTTGGGATTTAACCAAATTAGTATTTACACTGCCCTCGGACGTAGATAATATTTTTTCCAAATTTATTCTGCCTCTTTAGTTTTTCTCTCTTATTAAAAAATATACCTAACTTATGAAGATTTTGCATTGATTCTGGCGATTTTTAAAATATTTTTTACTTATCGGTTTTATTTTATTGACAATCTAGTGAAAATGCATTAGATTGGACTAGACCAGAAAGATAGAGATGGGAGATTATAAAATGAATATAATTAAAGTTAAAGATCAACAAATGGGCGGTAAAGAAGCTTTCGAAATCGTTAAAAATGATATTGAAAACGGAGCTAAGGTGCTTGGCTTAGCAACTGGTAGTAGCCCAATCACGCTTTACAATGAAATGACAAGTAGCGACATTGATTTTTCAAACATTACTTCCGTTAACTTGGATGAATATGTTGGCTTACAACCTGATAACGAACAAAGTTACCACTACTTCATGAAAGAACATCTCTTTAATAAGAAACCTTTCAAGAACTCATATGTTCCTGATGGTTCAAATCCTGACGCAGAAGCTGCTACTAAAGCTTACGATAAGATTATCGAAGATAATCCTATTGATCTCCAAATTCTCGGTATCGGTAGAAATGGTCACATCGGTTTTAACGAACCAGGCTCACCATTCGATGGCACAACTAGAAAAGTTGGTTTAACTGAATCAACAATCGAAGCTAACACACGTTTCTTCGATGATGAAAAAGACGTTCCTCGTTTTGCCTACTCAATGGGTATCGGCTCAATCATGAAAGCTAAGAAAATCATTCTTGTAGCTTATGGCAAGAACAAAGCCGATGCAATTGCCGCAACCGTTGACGGTCCTGTTACCGAAGATTGCCCAGCAAGTGCTTTGCAAAATCACCCTGATGTAACAATCATTCTTGATGATGATGCTGCTTCAAAACTCAAATAAGACAAATTAATTTACAACATCTAGCCATCAAAGTGGATTTCCACTTTGATGGTCTTTTTTTGGGGTACAATATATTATGTAACCTAAAAAAAAGATTGGAAGGCGGTTATTTGCAAAAACAAGAACATAAGATACAAGATGTCAGCAATGGAGATATTCACGATTACGATTCGATTCTAAAATACTTCAATGACCAACCAGCAGTTCAAGATAAAAAAGACGTTTATAAGTCTATTACCTTTGTAACGACCGGTATCATTGAGTATGACGGTGGACAAACAACGATGCTTCACTTAGGAACGTTATTGAGTAAAAAAGGATATGACGTTTACTATCTAAGCTATGTTCCACAAACTACCGAAGAAATGGAAGCAAACGCTGAGGCAAACTATCACAACTATCAAGGGACTTGCTTGAGTATGGATGTACTTGATACTCACAAATCTGATATTTGGTTTGCAACTCTTTGGGAATCAGCTTACGTAATTAAGAACAAACCGGGTTACAAGATGTACTTCGTTCAAGATTACGAGCCTTATTTTTATCCCTTCGGTGACCGTTATCAAATGGCCAAGAAATCTTACGAGTTAGGGTTACACATGATTTCACTCGGACCATGGTGTGCCAAGATGGTTCAAGACAACTGTTCAGGTCACAGCAAGATTGATCAGATTACTTTCCCTGTTGATTTGGAAAGCTATCCTTATCAAACTAGAGATTTCGATGCTTACGCAGGCAAAAAGACTTTTGATTTAGCTGTTTATACTAAATGGGTCAGCCCTCGTCGAGCACCAATCAATATTCAATTGGTTTTAATGAATACCAAGAAAATCTTGGAAGAACGCGATGGCGTGAGATTAAATATCCACTACTTCGGTTCAGACAAGGATAAGAAATTCATCAATGGTGAAAACTTAGGTAAACTCACCAAACAACAAATGAGAGACCTATATGACAAGTGTGATTTCGGTATTGCTCCTTCGATGACCAACTTTTCACTTGTACCCTTTGAAATGATGAGCACTGGTTTGCCGTTTATCGACTTCAAGGAAGGCACCGGCAAGTACTTCATTCCTAAGGATTGCAGTTTTTCACTCAACTTTGACGAAAATGCATTAGCTAACCTCTTCATGACTGTTCAAAATGATGTCAGCTACTTGAAAGATAACAATACTAATGCGCAAAAGTATTTAAAGACTATCCAATGGTCACATACTTTGAAAGATTTCGTTAATATTATCGAAAGCATTTAACGTAATTTACCCTGAGATATTGACAAGATACTTAGTGAACCAGTAACCTAGACAAGTTGTGTTTAGGTGGTAAATTATGAAAGAAAAATTATTTAAAAAGGCAGATTTTAAAGAATTTGCCGCAGGTGATGCTCAATTCGAGAAGATCCTAACGCGTGGAAATCTCATTTCCATGGGAATCGGTGCCATTATTGGTACCGGTATTTTTATTCTACCGGGTATCGTCGCTTATGGGACAACTGGCCCCAGTATCACGATCTCTTTTATTCTGGCGGCTATCGTTTGCATCTTAACGGCGATGTGTTTTGCGGAATTATCTTCAACTTTTCCGGTTGCCGGTAGTACATATTCATACGGAAGCATCATTTTTGGCCAATTTCCTGGTTGGTTGATTGGCTGGGCTTTGTGTTTGGAATACACCTTAGGCGTCTCAGCTGTTTCGTCTGGTTTTTCAGCCTACTTCGTCAGTCTTTTCAATAGTTTTGGCGTCGTTTTGCCCAAAGCTTTAGTTGGACCCTTTGATCCTAGTAAAGGTACGTTCATTAACTTGCCAGCGATAATTGTCTTAATTTTGATTTATCTATTGCTGCGTCGCGGCATTCAAGCTTCGGCACGAATGAATACAGTCATGGTTTTCGTTAAGATTGCTGTTATTTTAACTTTTATCGTCATCGGACTTTTTTACATCAAGCCAGAAAACTATCATCCCTACTTTCCTCATGGTGGCCTTGGCGTCGTCAAGGGAGCGGCTTTAGTTTTCTTTGCCTATTTAGGATTTGATGTCATTCCGTCGTCAGCACCAGAAGTCAAAGATCCGCAAAAAAATATTCCTATCAGTATCATGGTTTCTTTAGCCGTATGTGCGATTTTATACGTGATTTTGTCAGCTGTTTTGACAGGAATGGTCAACTATAAGGATTTGAATTACGCTGATCCAGTCGTTTACGCTTTGAACTTCGTAAAACTAGGCAAAGTGGCCTTCTTAATTACAGTCGGAGCCTTAGCTGGGATGTTTACGATGATGCTGAACACCGTTTATGGCGGGTCACGCTTGATTTATGCTCTCGGTCGCGATGGCATGATTCCAAATAATTTTGGAAAAATCGATTCAAAAGCTAAAACGCCTATCTTAGCCTTAAATACGATTACCATTTTGGCTATTTTGCTAGGTGGTTTCGTATCTTTGAATGAGCTAACGAGTTTGGTCAACATTGGGACCTTAGTATCCTTTACTTTCGTCGCTCTTGGAATAATCAAGTTGAGACATCGTTCTGATGTCCCTAAAAGTGACTTCAAAGTTCCCTTTTATCCTTGGTTGCCAATCATCTCAGTTGTGTTGTGCGTTCTTTTAATGACGCAAGTAAGCATCAATTCATGGATTGCCTTTATTGCGTGGTTCTTGATTGGAATAATTGTTTACTTCTGTTATGGATATCGAAAAGTTAACTAAAAAATCTGGCTCTTTGTCAAATCGTATTGATGAATGATTTTTGAGCTTATTAAGTACCCTCATTGAGGGTACTTTTTTTATGCGCAAATCAATCTTATTCTCTTAATAAAATGGTCAAGATTTCTAAATCCAT
>NZ_VDFO01000049.1:0-17334 GCF_009600995.1 Companilactobacillus halodurans
AACATCTAAAGGGCATGAATGGTGTCCTTTTTTGGTGTTCTTAAATGGTTATTACTAATAAATGGTATACAAAAATAAAGTTGATGGCAAAATACCTATCAACTTTATTTATCGTACAGCCAATAAATGCAGGGACGCTCTTTGCGCGGTACCACCCAAATTCAAGTTAAAAACTTGCTCTTTACTCCTGTAACGTCGGAAACGTCATTTTAGTTAAGTATTTGATAACTCATCCTGCTTGGCTTGCACCGACCGCCAATTCTCTGTTCACTGAAATGAGCTACTACTATTAATTACTAAAACGTATTATAAGTATGATGATACACAGCACGCGATTTTTTTTCAAGCATTTTTTAAGTATCCTCTTTAATTATTGTATAATGAAGTTGTTTTTTTGAGGGGGAATATTATGAAAAAAACACTCTATTTGATGCGTCATGGTCAGACACTCTTCAATATTTTAAAAAAAATTCAAGGCTGGTGCGACTCGCCTTTAACACAAACCGGCATCAAGCAATCAAAAATAGCTGGAGAATACTTTAAAAGTCACCAAATCACCTTTGATCGTGCATTTTGCTCCACTGCCGAACGTTCTAGCGATACCTTGGAACTTGTCACTAAAATGCCTTACAAACGTCTCAAAGGCTTAAGAGAGATGTCCTTTGGAAAATTTGAAGGCGAACATGAATATCTCAATCCTAAAATTAGCGATCCAAGAAAACAATATGGTGATTTCTTTGTTCAATATGGTGGCGAAGCCAGTTGGGAAGCACAGGCTCGTGTTAACGATACCATTACAAATCTTATGAATGAATCCGGACAAAACACTTTGGTCGTCAGTCATGCTGGTTCCATCATGCTCTTTTCGTCGCTTTGGACTGACCCTAACAAAATTATTGACAGTGGCTTTTCTAATTGCAGTATTTTAAAATATTCTTTTGAAAACAATAAATTCACTTTGGAAAAAATTATCAACTTCTGACCAAACTAAATAGTTCTAGCAATCAAAATATCGTGATTGCTAGAACTATTTTTCATTCAATATAAAATTCAATCCAAAATCAAATTATATGTGATTCAATCCAATCCCAAACTTCATCCTTGCCTTTTTTAGTTTCAGCACTAAATAGCTGTAAAGTATCGGTTTGGTTGATACCCATAGTCTTTTGAACTCGACTGATGGTTTTGTTCCATTGATTGCCTTTGACCTTGTCCATCTTCGTAGCCACGATCAATGTCGGGATATGATAATAACTGACATATTGATACATAGATATATCATCATCACTAGGATCATGACGACCATCGACCAAAATAACAACGCCCTTTAAGACTTTACGCGTCGTTAAATATTCTTCAATCATAACGCCAAATTCTTCACGTTGTTTTTTAGAAACTTTTGCAAAACCATATCCTGGAACATCAACTAAATATAGCTGATCTTCAATATTGTAAAAGTTTAAAGTTTGCGTTTTTCCAGGCGTACTAGAAGTTCTGGCAAAAGCCTTACGATTAATCAAAGTATTTATCAACGATGATTTCCCAACGTTTGAACGTCCTAAAAGGGCAATTTCAGGATAGCCTTCGTCAGGATACTGTTTAGAACTGACAGCACTTAAGTTCATCGACACATTATTTACTTGCATAATTCACCTCAATTAAGTAATTTTACCATAGAAAAAAAAGGCTGCCAATTAGGCAACCTCTCCATTTTTAAGAATAATTTCTGGTTCTTTAACTTTTCTTACAGCATCCTTAGTAACTTTAACGCCCTCAACATCATCGCGACCAGGAATAGTAAACATAGTATTTTGCATTGTCTCTTCAACGATTGATCTCAAACCACGAGCACCTGTGTTACGTTCAATCGACATCTTCGCAATTTCCTTGAGTGCACCATCGGTGAAGGTCAATTTAACTCCATCGAGTCCTAATAATTCAACATATTGCTTAATTAGGGCATTCTTAGGCTTTGTAAGAATATCGACTAAGTCACTCTCAGTCAATTTCTCAAGCGCTGTAACGATAGGAATACGACCAATAAATTCAGGGATGATACCAAACTTCATCAAATCCTCAGGAATGATTTGTTGCATCAAACTCTTTTCTTCGGCTACAGTAGCTTTTTGCTCAGCACCAAAACCAATTGTCTTATCGCCTAAACGGTTCTTTACAATTTGTTCGATTCCATCAAAAGCACCACCAACAATGAAAAGAATGTTAGTCGTATCGATTTGAATCAATTCTTGTTGAGGATGCTTTCTTCCACCTTGTGGTGGCACACTAGCAATTGTTCCTTCAAGAATCTTCAAAAGGGCTTGTTGAACACCTTCACCTGAAACATCACGAGTAATCGAAACATTTTCACTCTTCTTGGCAATCTTATCGATTTCATCAATGTAAACAATACCGTGTTCAGCCTTATCGACATCGAAATCAGCATTTTGCAAGAGTTTCAAGAGAATATTTTCAACATCCTCACCTACATAACCAGCTTCTGTCAATGTAGTTGCATCAGCAATGGCAAATGGAACTTTCAAAATACGAGCTAAAGTTTGAGCTAAGAAAGTCTTACCTGAACCAGTAGGTCCAATCAAGGCAATATTACTCTTTTGCAACTCAACTTCGCCGTCTTTAAGATGTTCCATTTTGTTGATTCGCTTATAGTGATTATACACAGCAACTGACAAAGCACGCTTAGCAGCATCCTGTCCAATTACATAATCGTCCAAGATCTTTTTAATTTCTATAGGTGTAGGAATATTGTCAAGATCTAATGGTGTATCTTCGTTTAACTCCTCATCGATGATTTCTTTGCATAAATCAATACATTCATTACAAATATAAACACCGGGTCCAGCAACTATCTTCTTTACTTGATCTTGTGTCTTACCACAAAACGAGCAACTAATAGTGCCAGTATTTTCTGTACTATCAAACATGTATAATTTCTCCTTCAATAGTTCCAATAGTTTGAAAGTCTAGCATGGTAATAAATAAGAGTAAAGTATTTAGTTTCAACTCAATTTATAAAAAAAGGAAGCCCAATGGCTTCCTAGATTTTAGTTAAAGATTCAATTATTTTTCAACTGATGAGTCAACAATCAATTCGATTGCCTTCTTAGCACCAATATCATGAGCTAACATATCATCTGAAAGTGCATTTCTAACTGCTTTTTCTTCCATCTTGTATTCGTCAGCAAGTGACTTGATTTCAGCTTTAATTTCGTCTTCTGATGGTTTGATATTTTCCTTAGCAACAATTGCTTCGATAACTAAGTCAGTCTTAACACGTTCTTCAGCATCCTTAGCAAATTGTTTCTTCAAACTATCTTCGTTTGTACCAGTCATTTGGTAATACAACTTAGGATCGATACCTTGACGACGTAAGTTTGCTAGGTATTGGTTCAATTGGTTATCAACTTCTGTATCAATCATTGCTTGAGGAATTGAGTCAATCTTAGCATTCTTAACTGCACCAGAAATTGCTTCTTCTTGGATATTTTCTTCAGCAGTTTCTTTCTTTTGATCCTTGATTTCATCATGAAGCTTTGTCTTCAATTGTTCAAGTGTGTCGACATCTTCATCAACGTCTTTAGCAAAGTCGTCATCTAACTTAGGTAATTCCTTTGTTTTAACTTCGTGAAGCTTTGTCTTGAAAATAGCCTTTTTACCAGCTAAATCTTTTGCTTGGTAATCCTCTGGGAAAGTAACGTTAACGTCAATATCTTCACCAGCTGAGTGACCGATCAATTCATCTTCGAATCCAGGAATGAATGTACCTGAACCTAATTCTAGTGAGTAGTTTTGAGCACTGCCACCATCGAATTCTTTTCCATCAACAGTACCAACATAGTCGATTACAACTGTGTCGCCCTTTTCAGCCTTACCATCTTTAAGAACAAGTTCAGCTTGTTGTTTTTGAAGATCTTCAAGACGCTTTTCAACATCAGCCTTCATAACATTACGTTTTTGTTTCTTAACTTCGATACCTTTGTAATCGCCAAGTTCAACGTCAGGTTTAACAGTAATTGTTGCTGTAATAGCCCAAGGTTTGCCCTTTTCCATTGATTCAACATTGATTTGTGGTTGATCAACTGGTTCAACCTTTGTTTCGTCGACAGCGTTTTGGTATGCATTTGGTAGAACTGCATTTAGAGCGTCTTCGTACAATGCTTCTTCGCCGTACATACGGTTAAAGATTTGACGAGGTACTCTACCTTTTCTAAAACCAGGAACATTCAAGCTCTTCTTAACACGATTAAAAGCAGTATCTAAGCCACTCTTGATAGTATCTTGGTCAATTTCGAACTTAAGTTCACCAGTATTATTTTCTTTTTTTGTAAATTTAGCCTTAGCAGACATTTATATTATCCCTCCGGTATTTCAACGATCTCATACTTTGTAATATTACCCTAAAAAGGCAATATTGTAAACATTAGACGTGATTTCTAACTAATTTTAAAACATCATTTGTCTATTATAAAATACTTTATGCTATTTTTGAATATTTAAGCATAAAAAAAAGAGCTGGATTACCCAACTCTTTTTTAAAATTATCATTACCACTTAGAAATTAGTCTAAGATTTCTGTAACAACTCCGGCACCAACAGTACGGCCACCTTCACGAACAGTAAATCTTGTACCATTTTCAATAGCAACTGGAGCAATCAAGTCAACTTCGAAAGTAACTTGGTCACCAGGCATAACCATTTCTACACCATCTGGTAGTTCAATAACACCAGTAACATCAGTTGTGTGGAAGTAGAATTGTGGACGGTAGTTTGAGAAGAATGGAGTATGACGTCCACCTTCTTCTTTACTCATGATATAAACTTCACCCTTGAACTTGTTGTGAGTCTTGATTGAACCTGGCTTAGCAAGAACTTGTCCACGTTCGATTTGATCACGGTTAATACCACGTAGTAAAATACCAACGTTATCTCCGGCTTCACCAAGATCCAATGTCTTACGGAACATTTCTAAACCAGTAACAGTTGACTTAAGAATTTCTGGCTTCAAACCAACAATTTCAACTTCGTCACCAATCTTAACTTCACCACGATCGATACGACCTGATGCAACAGTACCACGACCAGTGATAGTGAAGACATCTTCAACAGGTAGTAAGAATGGCTTTGTGTTATCACGTTCTGGTGTTGGGATGTATTCATCAACAACATCAAGAAGTTCTTCAACATGTTTAACTTCTTCAGGGTCTCCTTCAAGAGCCTTCAAAGCTGAACCACGGACAACAGGAATGTCATCCCCTGGGAAATCGTATTCTGATAATAGTTCACGAACTTCCATCTCAACTAGGTCAACTAGTTCTGGGTCATCAACAAGGTCAGTCTTGTTCAAGAAGACAACGATGTATTCAACACCAACTTGTCTAGCAAGCAAGATGTGTTCACGAGTTTGTGGCATAGGACCATCAGTAGCAGCAACAACAAGGATGGCACCATCCATTTGTGCAGCACCAGTGATCATATTCTTAACGTAATCAGCGTGTCCTGGAGCATCGATATGTGCATAGTGACGCTTTTCAGTTTCGTATTCAACGTGAGCAGTGTTGATAGTAATCCCACGTTCCTTTTCTTCTGGGGCCTTATCGATATCAGCATAATCTTCAGCCTTAGCTAAACCTTTTTCACTCAAAATCTTAGTGATTGCTGCTGTCAAAGTAGTCTTACCGTGGTCAACGTGACCAATTGTCCCAATATTTACATGGGGCTTAGTTCTCTCATAATGTTCTTTTTCTGCCATTACAAAGAATCCTCCTAAAATTTCATTTCATAAGATTGATCCAAAGAAAATGTTCTTTAGACGACTCTTTACTGAAAAATTATACTACTTTCAGAGGTGAAAGCAAAGTAATTCAACGCAAATCACCGACTAAAAATATACTCTTTGGATTATACGGGGCGTAAACGAAATTGTAAATACTAAGAGCAAAAAAAGTTTAATTTTTTCACTCTTGAAAGGTATTTATCAGTTCATCGAACCTTTTTAACCAAGTTTTTACGTTGTCTAACCCTTGATTATCACTTATCTGTGAATCATCAACTAAACCATACCTTAAAAGCATTGCTTTTGTCCAGAGGGTTGGCTTCGTTATTATTTCATCACCGAATGGGTATACGAAAGCCGAATACAATGAAAGCTCACCTTTGAAATTTTCCATTTGTGCATCATTTTCATCGGTCAATAATTTTTCTAATTCGTCACACATTTTCAAATAGACATCAGTTGACATAATAGGCATTAACTTGCTTGGATTGCAAGTTTTATTTTTTCCATAAAAAGAAATATCAACATTTTCATCAAGACCTAATTTTAATAAATTCTCCAATGCTTCACTCTTTAAAAGTGGATGCAGCAAGGGATTCTCCAATAAAATCTTGGCACTCTCAATATAATCTTTTCGATTAAATTGGCGCAATTTTCTTAATAATTGAATTTGTTGAGAAGTTGACTCTGTAACGATCGACAACAATCGTTGCGTTACCTTTTCTTTTTCAGGCTTAAATGATCTCTCATGTCTATCTTCTGCCACTCTGATTCTTTTAGTAACGTCTGCCAAAAACTCTGGCTTAATATTTGACAAGGTATTTGAATCATAAAAATTCAACATTTGATTGGCTAACAAAAAATCATTGTTTTCTAAGACAATGTCTAAAGCCAATTCAGCAGTATCCGGTTCGCTAAGGTAATAATTAAAATAATCTAATATCACTGCTTCAGCATCGCCCGGTCTTTTTTGATTCAACAAAGAAGCAGCAAGCCCTTTATTGATAGAAAATGACTGCTGCATTGAATATGCCTGAGTATATAAATCAGCTGACTCAATCCAATTGCCTTTATCAAAAGCTTCATCGGCTTGGTCAATGATTTTTTTTAGATTATTTGAATCGTCCATAAAATACCTCAACAATATCTGAATAGATTAAATCATTCTACTTCTTTGCTTTTCTGTGTCTGTTTTGATTAACTTCCATGATTACTGGCAAAATAACTGGGTGTCTATTAGTTTGTTCATACAAGAAATGATTTAACTTATCACGTACTCCTTGTTTGAGATCCGACCAATCGAAATCTTTACTATTTTGCATGTAATCGACGATGGTCTTAACAATGATATCTGAACTTTCATTTAATAAGTCACGACTAGCACGCATATAAACAAAGCCACGAGCCGTTATTTTAGGCTTAGCAACGACTTTCTTCTTTTTACGGTCAATTGTAGCTACTGCAATGAAAACTCCGTCTTCGGCCAATAATTCCCGATCACGCAAAACAATGCTACCGATATCGCCAATACCAATACCATCAATCATAGTATCGCCAGCATCAACGCCCTTACCTTGATAGAATTGACCATTTTCATAGTTCAAGACATCACCCTTTTTAGTAAGGAAGATATTTTGATAAGGAACTCCTGTTTCATGAGCTATTTTAGCGTGTGCATCTAACAAACGGTACTCGCCTTGAACTGGAATCACATTTTCTGGATTCAATAAATTAATCATCAATTGCAAATCAGATTTGTTAGCATTGCCAGATGAATGCTTATCATCACTTAGAGCCTTAACTTCTGCACCGGCACGATAAATTGCATCCCTAGCTTTGGCAACAGTAGTTTCCATAGCGTGTGAAGGAGTCGTGGCAATAAAGACCAAATCGCCTTCCTTGATTTGGAACTTCGTCTTAGAGGCTGGATTAGCCATTTTACGAAGCACTTGAACGGGTTCGCCCATTTTACCAGTCTCGATGATAACTAGCTTGCTTTCATCAATTCCTTTTAATTCACGAGGCTTAACTAATAGCTCTTTATTAGAAACCTTCAAATAGCCAAGTTTCATAGCTGTTTTCAAAATCTTTTCAGCATCTGTTCCTGATAAGAAAACTCGACGACCTGTCTTATTAGCTGCATCCAGTACTTGTTGCATTCTTTGAATATTAGAAGCAACTTGTGCCACAATTATACGTCCATCGTGATAACTGAATGTATCCAAAATATATTCATAAATATCTTTTTCACTAGAATTTTCATATGGAGATTCGGCATTTGCTGAATCACTTAATAAGGCTAAAACTCTTTCACTACCAATTTTGGCAATGCGGCCATAATCTGTCTTATAAGTTGGTGTTGCGGCTTGGTCAAATTTAAAGTCTCCAGTATAAACAATTTGTCCTTCGCTTGTCTTAATTACTGTACCTAAAGATCCAGGAATTGAATGCGTTGTTTTGAAGAATGAGACTGATGCTTCTTCAAAATCGATTGCTGTATTTTCGTCAATAATATGGAAATCTGAGAACTTCTTACTACGACGATCACTGGCACATACGATTTTAGCCAATTCAATCGTCATTTCAGAACCAAACACTGGAATATCATAGTCCCCAATTAAATAAGGCAATGCTCCAATGGCATCAGCATGTCCATGTGATAGGAAGATTCCTACTACCTTGTCGATGTTTTGCTTGATGTATGTCATATCAGGAACAACTACATCAATCCCATAAAGATCGTTATCAGGATACTGTAAACCAATATCCAAGATATAAATCTCATCATTTACTTCTATTGCGTACATATTCTTTCCATTTTCACGTACGCCACTTAACAAAATTATTTTAATTTTTTTGCTCATTTTCATCTCTCATTTCATTAAAATAGCATAGATCATAATATTCTATTGTGATTTTTAAGTCTTTTAAGACTATTTAAGCTATACCTGTTTGCTATTTTACCATATCAAACAACATTTAGAAAAAATAAGCGAAAAAAAGAGATTCCATTTCTGGAATCTCTAAAATAATTATTAACGACGTAGACCTAATGACTTAATCAATTCACGGTAACGTTGAACATCCTTATTACGTAGGTAACCTAACAAGTTACGACGGTGACCGATTTTCTTAAGCAAACCAACATATGAGTGGTGGTCTTTCTTGTTAACCTTCAAGTGGTCGTTTAATGAGTTAATATCATAAGTTAAAACTGCAATTTGTACTTCTGGAGAACCTGTATCTCCATCTTTACGAGCATATTTTTTGATAACTTCGTTTTTCTTTTCTTTTGAAATAGCCATTTCAATTCACCTTTTCCTTATATATTTAGCCAAACTATGCTTGCGTTGGTGATTCGTCAAACAGAGCATGGTTAACACAGGTATATAATTTACTACAAATCAAAGAATATTGCAATACCATAAAAAAAACAGACAATTTATTGCATTGACAATCTGAATTATGTATAATTCTATGTATTGAGTTTTAAGCTTAATAGGTTATCGGAGGTGAAATTAATGCCACA
Source organism: Companilactobacillus halodurans (assembly GCF_009600995.1). Lineage (NCBI taxonomy): Bacteria > Bacillati > Bacillota > Bacilli > Lactobacillales > Lactobacillaceae > Companilactobacillus > Companilactobacillus halodurans. Next base: position 9,321 of record NZ_VDFO01000049.1, read on the forward strand.
AATTAAATCAGCTATGAAACGTGTGAAGACTGCAGAAGCTGCAACTCTTCGTAACACTTCACAAAAGAGTTCAATGCGTTCAGCAATTAAGAACTTTGAAGTATCAGCAGAAAAAAATGCTGACAACAAAGATGAAATGTTCAGAACAGCAATTCGTGCTATTGATATGGCTAAGTCAAAAGGTCTAATCAAGGCTAACAAGGCTGCTCGTGATAAGTCAAGACTTGCTAAAATGAATTAATGATAAGCAACCATGAGGTTGCTTTTTTTGTACCTTAAAATATTTTAAAAAGCGAAGTAAACGACCTATTCCTTATGAAATCAGGTGATTTACTTCGCTTTTTCTTTAGGCAAATTTAGCTAAGAAAAGATCAAATAACAATTCTTTGTCGCCCTGCCCAGACTTTACTTGAAAATCTAGGTTAACAATATCTGTATACATCAATTGTAAATTATTCATTTTTAATGATTTCGTTTGACGATGGGCTAATTTGACCCGGTATGGATGCAAGTGAAGGTTCTTTGAAATAGTGCTTTCTGATAAACCCTTTTCCGTAAGAATTTTTACTTGAATCAATAAACGTAATTGTGAAATCAAAATGGCTGTTAAAAGAATTGGATCAATTTTTTGTAAAAGAAATTGATGATAGAGTTCTTCAGCTTGGTAGATATTTTTCTTCAAAATTTCGTTCATCAAGTCAAAGACATTGTCCTCTAATGATTGAGGAACTAATTCTGATACAGCTGCACTATCAATCTTTTTTGTTTTTAAAGAATATAACTTCAATTTACTCAATTGATTAGTTATCAAAGAGTAATTGCTCTTAGTTTTATTGATCAACAAATCTAGAGCATTAGGATCAATTTGATATCCAGCTTGTTTCAAATCATTTTGAACCGTTCGACTTAAAACTGGACCTTCCATTTGGCCCGCATTAACGGTCGTTGCCAATTTTTTCAATTGTTTAACAACTTTTTTACGGGCATCTAATTTATCATAAGAAGTAAAAATCACTAATATGGTCGATGGCGTGGGATTTTGAATATACTTGATCAGCAAGTCAACATTTTGTTCAATTGCATTTTTAGTTCGTTCAGCAGTCAAAAAATAAGGATGTTCCGCAAAGACTAATCGTTTTTCGCCGAAAAAAGGTGCAGAAATAGCCTCATTTATCATATCGGCAATAGAGACTTCCTCTAAATCAAAATTGGCAAAATTCATTTCCCGTTCTTCTGGACTCATAATGCTCTTAAAACCTGCTTTAATTTCCTTGATAAAGACTTCTTCTTTACCAGTTACTAAGTAAACATTTTCCAGTTTACCTTGCTGCAGGTTATTTTTTAAATCTGTTATTCTCAACTACGTCACCCTTTAAAAAAGTTGTTATCTTCTCTTTATTAGTAAAGAAAGAATAATACCAAGATATCATACCATATTCGGCCGTATTAAAATAATCCACCTGATGCTGCATCAAACGTTTTAAAGTTTCTTTATTAGGATGTCCATAACGATTGTTAATACCTGAAGAAATAAAACCAATCTTAGGATGAGTCGATTTCAACAAAGTATCGCCTGTTGAGGTCCGTGATCCGTGATGACCAACTTTTAGATAATCAACTTTAAACTTATGATTTGATAAAATATCTTTTTCACCGACAATATCTAAATCGCCAGTAAACAACCAATTGCGGTTATTCATCTTGGCAAGTAACGTCAACGAATCGCCGTTTTCACCGATACTAGGTTTCTTGGGCCAAAGAACTTGCCAATCAATCGTATCTTTCAAGACATCTCCTTGTTTTAAATTATGAAATTTTACATTGGGGAATTTCTTAATAGCGCTCCTAATATGGATATTATTCTCTAGCCCCACTCCAAAATTGACTTGCTTAACTTTAAATTTGTCCAGCAACGTATCTAAATTGCCGATGTGGTCGACATCCTTATGGGTTAAAAATAATTGATCGATATTACTGATGCCACGAGATTTTAAGAACGGAATGGTACTTTTTTCAACTTGATTGCTATTAGTGCTCTTTGCCCATTGCGGTTTAGGAAAAGCAAGTTTTCCACCGACGTCAATTAAAAAGGTCTTCCTAATCAAAGGCGTAGTTATTACAATCGAATCACCCTGACCAACATCAACTAAATTAACTGAACCAAATAAAGGAAACTTATTTAAAAATATACTGATACAAAAAAACAACAGATAAAGACTCAAGTACTTATTTAAAAAGGTTTTGGTTTCAATGTAGAATAATGCCAAAATCATTAGAACAATTAATAACCAAACTGAGATTTTCCCTGTAATGAATAAAAAAGTCTGATCAATCGATAATTGATTCAATAAACGATAAAAATCGTCGAAATACTTATCGACAGTCTTCCAAATACTCCAATGAACGCTTAAAGAGGAGAGCAGCGTAATCGGTAGAATAAGATACGTAAAAATAGGCACGAAAATAACATTCATTAATATCGTTAACCAATTAAATTGATAAGTATAAAAACAAATCAATGGCAAACTTACCAAATTCATTTTAAAAAATTGTACTAAGAAATTACTTTTCTGATAAAGATAAAAAATAGCAAAAGAGAGTAAAAAACTCAACTGACCGCCCATTTCTAAAATAGCGAACGGATAAACAAAAGTACAAATCAATAACGCAACGGCAAACATATCCAGTCTGCTCAAAGACAAATGCATTTTTTGACAGACTATCCCAACAGTCACAAAGACGATTGCACGCCAAATCCCGCTTTTAGACCCTACTAAAATCCCATAGCAAGGTAAAACTATTAACATAGCTGAGTCGACCCACTCAACTGGTATCCTTAATAAAGACGTTAACTTTCTTATAATTATTAGCAATATCAAAACATGCAGACCTGAAAGACTAAATAAGTGAATAACCCCTAAAATACTCAACATACTTAAAAAATCTCTTTCAGATGATTCGGTATATCCCACCAATAAGCTTTGAGCGTGAATCTTTAAGTGTTTTGGCAACTGACTTAAATATTTGATTATATGTATTCGTAAAACATTTATCCTATCTTCGATTGTTTTTGATTGATAGCTACTTTTTTGAGAAAACTCCTCAATTTTAATAGTTTTAAAAATACCTTTATGTTGCAAATATTTTTGATAATCGAATTCGCCAATATTCCTGGGAGGGGTTATTTCTTGAATTTGACCATTTTTTATTTCTACTTTCACAGGATAATCAAGTTGCTTCCAAAAATTTTGGTCCGTTTGACTCTTTATCCGATAATTAAAACGAAAATTATTTTTCTCACCCTGTAATTCGCCACTAAGACTATCGCCATTAACCGTCAAAGTATCTGGAAAAATGACTCCTGATTCAATACCCTCAGTTATGACGTGTTGTTGTTGAATAAAAAAACAACGACCTAAAAAGATTATTCCTACTATAAATACTAAAAGATTCAATTTTTTATTTTTAAGAATTAAAATTCGCCAAATCATTAAAGCGAGTAAAACCAAAAAAATATAGCCTTGAAAATAAACTGTCGTTATTAAAATTGCCACAATCCCTGGAAAAATCCAAAAATCTTTCATTTACTCAAACCGTCAATTGATCTTTCAAAGATTCCAAACTTTTCTCACCAATTCCCGAAACCTTAGTTAAATCATGCAAATCTTTAAAATTACCATTCTTTTCTCGAAAAGCGATGATTTTTTCGGCTTTCTTTGGTCCAATCCCAGAGACATCTTTAAAGTCGTCAGCTTTGGCTGAATTTATATTGACCTTCTTTTGTCCTCCACCACTGCCCTTATTTGCTGAATTTTGGGGTGATACCTGTGTCTCTCCAGTATAAGGAACGTAAATTTGCATCTGGTCAGTGACTTTTTGAGCACGATTTATTTGCTTAACATCAGCATTTGCCATCACGCCACCAGCCATTTGCAAAATATCTTGAACGATAGTTCCTTTTTTAACTCGATAAACTCCTGAATTTTTAACTGCGCCTTGAATATCAACCACAAAAATATCGTTATTGATTTTTTGCTTTTTTTCAGGAGCTTCTTTATCTTTAGTAACAACTTCAGTTTTGATTTCATTTTGAACTGGCTTAGTCTTATGAGTCCAAAAATATAATGAACCGAATATACTCATTACTAAAATCATTGCTATCACGATAATATTTTGTTTGATATGACTGAATACTTCTTCCATTTTTACCACCTCATATCCAAAATACGTAAAAAAAAAACACAGCCCTATTTAGACTGTGTCTTTTCAAGATAATTAATGGCATCATTCAAGTTTTTAACTGGAACAATTTTCATCTTTGTATGAATTTTTTTAGCTGCTCGTAAAGCTAAATGATAATTATTTACGTATCCAGGTTCATATTTTTTAATCTCTTTAGTAACTGGATCATTTGGTGCAAAGAAAATTGTAGCTCCCTCTTCTGAAGCGGCATAAACTTTCTTCTCAATCCCACCAATTGGTCCAACTGTTCCATCTGGAGAAATCGTACCTGTACCAGCAATCGTTCTACCGGCTTTCAAATTCTTATTGGTAATCTGAGAATAAACTTGCAAAGTAAACATCAATCCCGCTGATGGTCCACCGATATTACCAGCGTTTATCTTAGTAGGAGGATTTCCCTTTGCTTCAGTGTTGTCAGTCAAAGTAATTCCTAAGCCAAAGCGCTTAGTATCAGCTAATTTGACCAAACCACCACTTGCAGTCATCTTCTTGCCATCACGTGTGAATTGGATTTTCACTTTAGCGTTTTTCTTTTGTTTCTTAACATATTTGATAAACTGATCGGCATTATTGAAATGATAACCATTGATCGATGTAATCGTATCTCCAACTTGTAATTTCTTGTTAAATTGGGAATTAGCCATTACATCCATTACATAAACGCCTAAGTATTTCTTAGTGAATGGTTTATCAGCTTTTGAATATGCTGCTTGAATGGCACTATTAGTTGCCGATTTCATATAGTAACTTTGGACTTTGAAATAGTCTTCGCTACTTTCATCGCCCATCAAGTCTTGTTGCGAATAAATCGTTTCAAAATTATTACCTAAAGATTTTAGAAGCGTATATGGCGTTCCACTCACAATTCCAACGGTCGTCAAAAGCAAATTACCCTTTTTCTTATCATGCTTTCCATCAACCTTAACAAACTGAGAAGTATCTTCAGCAGTACCAGGAACTTCCAAATAATAACCAGTTGGCAAAGTAAAAAATGCCATTACGACAATAATAATAAAAAGGGCGCCAAAGACCTTATTTCTAGTTTTGTTGAATTTCAAAATATTATTCCTTCCTCAACTTATCTATCAATGCTTTTGCAACTTCAGGAGGAACAAATTCTGAGATATCCCCACCAAACTTTGCTACTTCTTTCATCATTGATGATGATATCGTAGCATACCTATCATTTGCTAACAGAAAAACCGTATCGATTTTTTTATCGAGAACACGATTAATGGAAGCAACTCCAGATTCATATCCGAAATCGTCCGGATTACGCATCGAGCGTACCATAAATTGTGCACCGACCTCAGCCGCAAATTTCGTAGCTAATTCATCCTTACCATCCATCACAACAATGTTTTTTATATCGCCTAAGGCATCTTCGATGAATTTCTTTTTTTCCTCATATGAGAATAAATAATTTTTAGAAGTATTCGTCATCGGTACAACGTATAATTTATCAAATAATTTTGCTGCACGACGAATAATATCTATATGACCATTAGTCACGGGGTCAAAACTACCCGCATAGAGTCCAATCTTTTGCGACATTTTATCCTCCAAACTGATATACTGCTACTTTGGTATCTTTATATTTCTTTTCCTTTAATAATTCGATACGAGAAAAATCACTCAAATCAATATCGTAATCAGTCTCATCAACGATGATTGCCTCTGGATTCAATAAGTCTGATTCAACCATATCTTTAATAATTTGTTCTGTTACTTTCATCCTATATGGAGGATCTAAAAAAACTAAATCAAATTTTTGTTGATTTTTTGCAAAATTTTCTAATGCATCTGTTGCTGAAGATTTCAAAACTACAAAGCTATCTTCCTCATGAGTTTTCTCAACATTTTCTTTAATCGTATTGATTGCTTTATAGGCTTTATCTACCAAATAAGCTTGCTGATAACCTCTTGAGACAGCTTCAATACCAAGACTACCAGTTCCCGCAAATAAGTCTAAGGCGACCCCACCATTCAAATATGGTGAAATCATGCTAAAAACAGCTTCCTTTACTTTAGCTGATGTTGGTCGAGTATTGTTAGTCGGCACCGCTTTTAAATTTAAACCTCGAAATTTACCTGAAACAACTTTCATTCTGAATCCTCTTTATTATCATTAGTTTTTAAAACATAGTGTTCATCCAATTCTTTGCGATGAGCTAAAGCGACACGTTTAACATACTTTTTTGCTGTTAATTCTTTTTTTACTTCCGCAGCTTTACTGGAGTTAACATATAACATTACGTATTTCATTTTTGGAGAAGTATAATAAATCGTTCCATAACGTTGCAGCTTTTTTCTCCATTTCAAAGAGTAGATCCAGACATACAATGCCTGACGCTCCACTTTTTTGTACATAAAATCATCCTTTTTTCATTTTCTCAAATTTAGTCGTTGCCTCAAGATTTAAAACGATTCCTAAAGCAATTGATAAAATCAATAAACTAGAACCACCATAACTAATAAAGGGCAACGTAACACCTGTTAAAGGAATTACACCAAGCAATCCTCCAACATTTAAAACTAATTGCGATAAAATCATTGTTGCAATTCCATAATAAACCAAAGAGTTATAAGTTTTCCTAGAACGAAATCCTAAGGAGATCATTCGAAAAATAATTATAAATAAAAGTCCTAAAATAAAGGTTACTCCTACTAAACCTAATTCTTCACTGATAATCGATAAAATAAAGTCAGTATGAGGCTCAGGTAAGTAGCCTCTTTTTTGAATACTATTACCTAAACCAACCCCAAAGACTCCACCGTTACTGATGGCGTAAAATGAATTCACCAACTGCGCACCGGCTTTTTGTTCCAAAAGAAATGGATGTTGCATGGCTAAAAATCGTTGATAGCCATAGCTTCCCTTAATAAAGGCTGGCGGAAATTTAGTAATAAAGACTATCATGCCCACAAAAATAAAAGTTAAAAAGCCACTCAATTCCGCAATTAATTTCCCTGGAATCGTAGAAGATGCAACGATGACCAATGTAATCAAAGAGAGAATCAACGCCCCACCAACATCGGGTTGGAAAAGAACCATAATAATTATCGAAGCGACAATCAGCATTGGTTGAAAAACTTCTTTAAGAACTTCACGCCAACCTTTTTTTTGCGACAACCGATTCTTCTTATTGGTCAAAAACAAGGCCAAAAACATAATTAAAAATAACTTAGCCAACTCCAAGGGTTGAAAATTAATAATTCCCAAATTAATCCACGCAGAAGCACCGTTGACCCTACTACTAGGAACCAACAATGCTCTAATTAAAAGATAGAGGAGCGAACCAACAGTTACCAACATAATAAAGCTCAAAATTCTTTGATTCTTCAAAATCTTCTCTTTGAGCATAAAAGTCACCAAACAAAGAAATGCTCCCATGACGGCATAGATTGCTTGTTTAATCAGATACTGATTAGTTTTACCACCTACAACTAAGGCATTATAAAAACTGGCAGAATAAACCATAACGACTCCAATACCTAAGAGCAGGATGTATGGAATGACGATCCATAAGTCAATTTTCCTTAATTTTTTCACGTTATACTCCTAAAATCTGATATTAAGATTATACCACCAAATAAATCAAGAAAAAAAGGCTAGGAGCAAATGCCCCTAACCCTTTATTTAAATGGTTCTAAACTTTCTGGTGTTGATGAATAAATCAACGCCAGTTTTTTATTCTCTTTTAGATAAAAAAAGAACATCACTGTTCTCGTGTTAAGATTTAAGCAACCAAACCAAATCAAACAGGAGTGA